>NZ_DOPT01000071.1:0-48753 GCF_003512625.1 Herpetosiphon sp.
CGCAGCCTGTTGATTCACCACCGGATTTGGGGTTGGTGGCGTGTAGATCATCGTGCCTTCATTAGACTCAGGCATGGCCGCAGCCGCCGCAGATGAAGCAGCAACCCCAGCTACAAAGGCTTGCGTTGGGTTATCGCCACTTGGCTGATTGCGTGGTGGTGGGCGATTTGGCGCTCCAGGCCGACCAGCAATTGGAATCATCGGGCGACCACTGGCATTCAATTGTTGCGCAGGTCGATCGCTGACCCGATTGAATTTAGCTTGTTTCAAGGCCTCAACAAAATCCGACATTGTAGCAAAGCGCCGAATTGGATCTTTGGCGGTTGCTTGAGCCAGAATTTCAGCCGTCAACGGAGGCACATGCGGCGCAACATCTTGCAATGGTGGCAGCGGTGTCGTTAAAATTTTGCTCATGGCAATTTGGGCATTAGTGCTGATGTTGGCATAGGGGTTATGCCCAGCCAACGATTCATACAAAATCAAGCCCAAAGCATAAATATCCGAGCGCACATCGGCGGTTTCGCCCTCGAAAATTTCGGGCGCAGTGTAAGCGACCGTACCAGCAAAACCGCCAGCCTTGGTCATGCGGGCCTCGTTGTTGGCGAGGGCAATCCCAAAGTCGGCGAGCACAGCATGGCCGTTGCTGCGAAACAAAATATTGCTCGGCTTGATATCGCGGTGAATAAAACCCTTGCCATGGGCATAATCCAAGGCTGAGCCAATTTGCTCACCCATTTCAAGCGTCGAGTTTAATGGCTGTTGCGGCTGTTGACGCAAGCGATCGGTCAGCGTGCCCCCAGCGATATATTCCATTGCGATATAGTGGATCGGCTGGTAGGGGTTTTGGGCTTGGGCAATGTCGCTGGCTTCATACAATTGCACAATGTGCGGGTGGTGCAAGGTACGATTGGCCCGCGCCTCACGCATAAAACGCTGAAGTGTATCGTTATCGTGGGCAAAATAGGGTGGTAATACTTTGAAGGCAACCAGACCATAGGCTTGATGCTGCGCTCGATAGACTTGCGCCATCCCGCCACGGCCAATCTCTTCTTGCAATGTATACTCACCCAGTTGGGTATGTTCAAATGATTTCATTGCTGTAATCCTACAACGTCAACTGCGGAGTATCCGCTTCGAGTATCAAGTGCCGAAAATTGCAGGCTAGATTGATGCCCCATTATCACATTATTCGCCAACATTGACAAGCACGAAATTGAGTATTTAAAAATTTCATTAATTCGGGCCTAAATCCCTTGCTAGCGCATTGAATCGAATCATACTCACTTGAAAATGCTTGCTAGCTATATGGATATTCAGAACAAACCTGATCTGTTTCAGTAAATTCTGATTAAATACAAATCATTTTGACTATATATAATTGTTAGGTTTTACTAATTTTGTGCTGCACTGTGGCAAAATACCACTTGCAACTAGCGCAGAGTGCGGTATGCTACATGCCAACCACCAGAGCTTCCCGCCTAAGTTTTTTAAGGACGATCCATGAATCCGAATATTCGTTTGCTGTCGCTGGCTTGTGAACGGCTCGGTTTGACGTATGAACATTTACACTCGACGGAAAACATTCTGCGCATCGTTGGTCCTACCCGTAATTGGCTGTTTGTCAATTGGAAAGCACCGCTCAACGACAACACAATGAGCGAAATCTGCCGCGATAAAGATTATTTTTATACCCTCACCCACAATTGGATTAAGCAACCACAAACTGAATCGTACTTCCACCCACTTGGGCCGGATCGTTTTGCCAAATATCGCGCCTTCGATAGCCTCGAAGCAATCGCCGACGATGTGTTGGCCAAATTCGCCTTGCCCGTAATGATCAAACGCAATCGTGGCTCGGGCGGCTTGAATGTGTTTCGCTGCCACGACCGCGAGGGCATCATTCGCGCCTTGACCAAAATTTTCGATGGCGCAAGCAAAGATTTTGATTATATTGCGCTGGCTCAGGGCACAATTGAGATTGCTCACGAATATCGCGCAGTCTTTTTGGATGGTCAGTTGATTTTGCTCTACGAAAAAAATATCGATCAAGCCATGTTTGAAGGCAATCTTAGCCCATTGCACTGGAATGGTGGCCGGGCAGTGGTGATTGACGATCAAGCCTTACATACGACAATTAGTAATTTTGCAGCCTCGCTATTTGAAGCCTTGCCTTTGCGCTGGACAGGCTTGGATATTGCTCAAGATCGCAATGGTGAATGGTGGCTGATTGAAGCCAATGCCTCGCCTGGCTTTGAATATATTGCCCGCGATGCTGGCGATGATGTGATCGTCGGCGTTTATACCCATGTGCTCCAAACTTTAGGCGTTGTTAGCCCCAAACTGGTAGGAGAATTGGCATGAGTGAGCAGCGCGACCAATGGATTGCCCAAATTGAACAATTGCCTGCGCAACTAACTGAGTTGGTGCGACCACTCAGCCCAAGCCAACTGACCACACAATTTTTAGCTAACGAGTGGAGCGTAGCCCAAAATATTCATCATCTGGCCGATTCGCATATGAATTCGTATATTCGTTGCAAATTGATTGCCAGCGAGGAAAATCCTACGCTCAAGCCCTATGATCAAGATTCGTGGGCGGCGTTTGGCGATGCGCAGCAAGCTGATGTCGAAATTTCATTGCAATTGTTACGTTCGTTGCATGCTCGCTGGGTGCAATTTTGGCGCGAATTGCCTGAAGACGATTGGCAACGCACTGGTTTTCACCCCGAAAACGGCCCAGTCAGCTTAATCAGTTTGGTCGAAACCTACGCCAACCATGGCCTTGGTCATATCGACCAAATTCAGCGCACCTTGGCAGCTGAGCCACAAGCATGAGCAAGCTCCAAGCGGTGTTGTTCGATGTTGATGGGGTGCTATGTGTGCCGATGTTTCGCTTTGCTGCTTATTTGGAGCGCGAACATAACCTCAGCTTCAAACATACCCAGCCATTTTTTCAAGGGGTATTTTTGGATTGCATTGATGGCAAGGCCGATCTGCGAGAGGTTTTGCCATCGTACCTGGAGCAATGGGCTTGGCCTAGCGACCTTGATAGCTTCTTGGCGCGTTGGTTTCACGAAGAGAGCTTGGTTGATGCCCGGGTGTTGAATGCGATGCAACTGCTGCGTGAGCGTGGAATGAAGTGCTATCTTGCGACCAACCAAGAGCGCCATCGTAGCAACTATCTTTGGCACGATTTAGGTATGTGGCGCTGGTGCGATGGCATGTTGGCTTCATGGGGCATTGGCGCACGCAAACCAATGCCCGAATATTTCGAGCGGGTTACCCAGCAACTTGGGCTAGCACCCGCCAGCATCGCCTTTTGGGATGATGCCCAAGCCAATGTTGTTGCCGCCCAAAGCCATGGTTGGCAAGCCCAACACTATCGCGATTACAGCAACCTAGCGGCTTGGCTCAAAACCACTATTCCTCAAAGTTAAACTCCCGAACGAGGCTGGAGCTACTCGGTTTGTTCGCTCCAGCCTCGTTCTTGCAATTCGTCGCGTAAACGCTCGGTCAAACGCTCGGCATCAGTGCGCCAACTATGGGTCGCTGGAGCCAACTTCAAAAATTGGTCAAAATCGGCAATTGCCCGCGCCGCCGCATGCAAGCCATGAAAGCTATGCAAAATGCCACGTTGCAAATATGGCTCGGCCCACGCAGGATCAAGCTTGATCAGATCACCAAAATCGCGCACGGCTCCAGCATAATCATCAAGCTCACGCCCACGAATTACCGCCCGCCGCAAGACGGGCATGCCCCACCACGGTGCATAGGTTTGAGCACGGGTATAGGCATTGAACGCCCAGCGATACATTTGCTTGGAAAGCGTGCGATTGCCCCAATAGGTACAACTTTGGCCCCAGGCAAACCACATTTTGGCCTTGAAAGGAATTTTTGGTTCGCTCATGCAGGCTCCTTTCGCGCAATCGTTTTAACCCATGGCGGGCAATTTGGCCGACTATCATCAATGTTCCATTGTTCCAGCACGTGCAAGCCAACCCCCGCCAAGGCCTTAGCTACCAACTCAGGTTGATGATAGGCAAAAAAGCGTCCATCGGCCTGCATCTGTTCACCTTCGCCAATTTTTAGGCTGAGATAACAAATCCCGTGCGGTTGCAATACCCGAGCAATTTCGCTCAAGGCTAGCGAAAATTCCAAATGTGGTAGATGCAATAATGAGGCTTGGGCCCAAACGCCTTGCACGCTGGCCGCTGCAATTGGCAAACTCCGCGCATCGCCAGCAACCAAAGCAACTTCAGCCTGTTTGGCAAATTGCAACATGGCCCACGTTGGGTCAAGCCCAACTACTTGGTAGCCAGCTTCGCGCAGCATCAGGGCATCGCGGCCAGGCCCACAACCAACTTCAAGAATTTTAGCGGGTGCGGCCAAGTAGTGCATAAAACGATCACGTGATTTTAAAGTCCAAGCACTAATTGCCCCCCGCCGTTGCTGATAATCATCGGCAATTGTTTCGTAAGTTGCCACGGTTTGATTAGCCATACGCTCAGTTGGCTTATGTAGGATGGCGTAAAAATTACCAGGAGCGCTGGTCATTTCGCGCCGTTCATGATAGCGATAGCCCCAACGCTCATACATCGCCTGATTTTCGGGCGAAACTTCCAGCGCACCCAACGAAATGCTTTGATAGCCTTGGGCGCTGGCCCATTGTTCGACTGTCTGCACCAAGAGCTTGCCATAACCGCGACCTTGAGCTGCAGGATCGACGCTCAAACGCCAGAGGTGCAAATCGGTGTCGGTTGGGCTGAACGTGCCAACCCGTACTGCTGCGACAATCTGGCCGGCCTCTTCGACCACCAAAATCTGCCAATTGGGATGCTTGGCCTGCGAGGCGCTCAGGCTCTCGACAGTTTCGTTATAGACATAGGCATACAGCTCGCTTTTGGCTCGTTGCGGGGCGTAGGCCGCATAGGTTACCGCAATCACCGCCGGATAATCGGCGCTACTGGCCAAACGAACTTGCACTTGTTGACGTTCCATTGCGCTCCGACCTTAAACAGCAAAATACTCCGCTCTCTACTATACATCAGAAGTTTAAAGCAGGATTAATCGTTGGTTTGACCAGTCGCTAAAATAATTTTCAAGTGGCTTTCGCCATAGGCAGCGGGGTAATCTAAGGGCGAGGCCGGATAATTGGCTTCAATCGTGCCATGCCAACGCCCTTGCTGCATACCGCGTTCGACTTGACCACGAAATTGCCGCCGCGAAAGCCCAACATGGTTACAGCAAGCGATTAAATGGCCATCGGCTGGCAACAACTGCACCGCCAAGGCTACCAAATCGGCGTAATCTTCTTCGGCTCGCCAACGCTTACCCCGATTGCGGGCAAACGACGGTGGATCAAGAATCACCACATCGAATTGACGGCCTTGACGCACCCAACGACTGAGCCAATCGAAGACATCGCCAAATACAAACTGACGATCTTCAACGGCCAACTGATTCAGGCCATAATTAATTTTGCCCCAATCCAACGAGCGCCGCGAAAGATCAAGATTGGTCACGATTGCCTCAGGGGCATCGGCAACGGCTGCCACCCCAAAGCCACAGGTATAGGCAAAGGTGTTGAGCACCCGCAATTGACGCTTGGCAAGCAAATTGCGCACCCGTTGGCGAGTTTCACGCATATCAGCATATAAACCAATGCTCAAGCCGTCGTTAGGCCGCAATTCATAGCTTAACCCAGCTTCTTGCACCACCACTTGCTCGATTGGCTCACCCCACACTGGCCTAGTTGGAGCTAACTCAGCCATCGCGGCCTCGTCAACTTTGGCAGCAGCCCGAGGGCGATATTTAGCATAAATCGCCTGCGGCTGCCATTGCGCAACCAAGGCGTTGATTAAGCTGGCTGGCACTTGGCGCACATGTTCGTCATAGCACGAGGCAATTAATACCTGATCAAGTTTATCGACCGTCCAATGCTGCAACCATGGATGGGTCAGACCATCGCTTGGGCCATGAAACACCCGAAAGATCGTCGTAGCAGGATCGGCTGCCAGGACAGCCCGCCGTTCAGCCGCTAACTCGATTAAGCCATTCAGCGCAGCTAGCTCGGTGCTTTGTTGTAATTCGGGCAAGCCTTGCGCCACCCGCGTGAATAAGGCTGGAGTTGGCGCTTGAATATGCAATGGTTGTTGAGTAAGCGGGTGGGTGAAGCGTAATTCGCTGGCATGCAGCATCAGTCGGGGGGCAGCTCGCGCCACATCATACAGCGGATCGCCAACAATTGGATGGCCCAAACATTCGCAGTGCACCCGCAATTGGTGAGTTCGGCCAGTTTTTGGCTGTAATTCCAACAAGCTAAATCGCTGATCAGGACTGCTGACCAAGACCCGATAATGCGTAATTGCTGATTGAGCACGCCGATCATGGGCTGAGGCAACCTGGATCATGCCATCGCCAGCAGGCGCAAGCGCAGCATCGATGACCCCTTGAGTTTGGATGGGCACGCCATACACCAAGGCTTGGTAGGTTTTCTCAATCGTATGTTCAGCAAAGGCCGTGGCCAAATTGGCATTGGCGGCGGGGTCAAGCGCAAACAGCATCACGCCCGAGGTATCGCGATCTAGCCGCTGATGAATCGCCAAATACTCAAGTTGCAATTGGGCACGCAAAGCGCGTTCAACATCGGTTAATGCCAAATCGCCTTGGGGTGCGTGGGTTGCCACCCCGGTTGGTTTATTGATCACCAGGATTTGCTCGTCGCGGTAGAGAATTTCGATGTGCATTATGATTTCATTCCTTCAATCAATTGCTGCGGGGAATTAGGAATAGTATACCCTCATCCCTCATCCTTCATCTGTTCAGTCAGTGTTTCGCCGAAGCGCTCCCCGCGCGAGAGATTGATCAATTCAAACAAATCATCCTGTTCAACATTAATAATTTCACGTTTGGCGAGCTCTAAAATCGTCCAAAGGGCCACAATCACTTCGCTACGAGTCGTCGCGAGGCTCAGCAGATCGTCGAAGGCGACATAGCGTTGGCGCAACAAACGTTCGCCAATCAGCTCGGCCATTTCGGCAATTGTAATAACTTTGGCCTTGGGGATGGCAATTGGTGGAGTTTCACGCTCGATCAGGCTCAAACGCCGCGAGAGGGCATTAACCAAGGCACTTAATTTATGGGTTGCAATTTGGGGCGCTGGTAAATCGGGCTGGGGTGGCAGCGCAACCCGCTCCCACACGCGCAAACCAGCGCTTTCCCATTCGCGCAATTGGGTTGCAGCTTGTTTAAATTGTTGATATTCGCGCAAACGCTGGGCCAGTTGCTCAGCCACATCTTCTTCAGGCGGGGCGGGTGGTGGCTCGCGTCGAGGCAGCAAAGCCCGCGATTTAATCAACAATAATTGGGCCGCCAAGGCAAGAAAATCGGCCACGGTCAAAGGGTCGGGGTCGGGAATGGCTCGCACATGGGCCAGATATTGATCGGCAACCGCTGCCAACGAAATTGCCGTGATCGCCAATTCTTCACGCTCAATCAAGCGCAACAACAAATCCAAAGGGCCAGCAAATTCGGGCAATTGCAGATTATAGGGGTGATGGGTTGCTAAGGGCATAATCGTATTGATGAGGGATGAAGGATGAGGGATGAAATCATCGCATATCGCCCATTATAGAAGAGAGATGTAATAGTTTATCGTATGAACAACCGCCAGCATGCCCTCACCCCCTAGCCCCCTCTCCCGCCCAGCGAGCGAGGGGGGAATCATCTATATGGAACGCCCTGCTCCCGCCGCCGTGGGAAAGGGGTCGAGGGTGAGGGGACTTAAAACCTACCCTTGTAAGCTAGCCCCGCTCCCGCACGCGAGGCGAGGGGGAAGCAGCCTATCATGAGCCGACAACTCCCCTCGCCCGCCGCGGGGGGTGAGAGAACGAAACTATCCCGATCCCCAACAACCGATCCCCCGATCCCCAGCTACTACGGATAAATCCCACGCATCGCCATCGCACGGACGACGCGATCAACGGCTAGCAGATAGGCCGCTGTGCGTAATGGCACAAAACGTTCTTGGGCGACGGTAAAGACCTCGTTAAAGGCCCGTTCCATGGTCGTGGCTAATTCGCCATGAACTTCGCGTTCGGTCCAAAAAAACTCTTGCAAGCCCTGGACCCATTCGAAGTAGGAAACCACAATCCCGCCTGCATTGGCCAAGATATCGGGCACAACCATAATTTGTTTGTTGGCGAGAATCGAATCGCCGGTTGGCGTGATTGGACCATTGGCTAATTCGACCACAATTTTAGCTTGAATTCGGCCAGCATTGGCTCCGCTAATATCGTTTTGGCCTGCTGCGAGCACCAAAATATCGCATGGTAATTCGAGCAATTCGTTATGGCTAATCGGCTTTGTGCCAGCCAAATTAGCTACGCCATCGGTCTGAACTCGATGTTCAATCAAAGCAGCAACATCGATTCCAGCCTCGGATTCAGCGACAATGCCGGTAGTATCATCGCTGGCAGCGATAATCCGACAGCCCATTTCCGCCAAGAATTGCAGCACCAAACGCCCAGTCGAGCCGGAACCTTGCATCACCACCCGTGCTCCCGCCAAATCGAGGCCAATTTTGCTGGCTGCTTGGCGCACGGTATAGCACAAACCACGGGCAGTTCCTTGGCCATGGCCCTGTGAACCGCCAACTTGAACTGGTTTACCGGTTGCAACCGATGGCATTGTGTAGCCATGATGCATCGAATAGGTATCCATAATCCAAGCCATGGTTTGCTCATTGGTGTTAAGGTCGGGCATGATCACATCACGTTCAGCGCCGATCAATGGAGTAATTTCGGTCACATAACGCCGAATAATCCGCTCAAGTTCGCCACTAGTCAATTCGCGATGATCGCAAACGATCGCGCCCTTGGCTCCACCATAGGGAATTTGCACAATCGCGCAACTCCAGGTCATCCACATCGCCAAAGCTTGCATTTCATCGAGCGTAGCCGACGATTGTAAGCGCAAGCCACCTAGGGCTGGGCCACGCGTAATATTATGATGGACACGATAGCCAGTTAAAGTTCGCACCCGCCCATTATCCAGCTTGACCGGAAAATGCACGATCAACTCACGCCGTGGCTCGCGGAGCATATCGCGAACTTCCGGTTCTAAGGCCAGCAATTCAGCGGCAATATCAAATTGGCGCTGGGCGGTTGCCATTGTGGTTTCAATCATCGTAAAACTCCTCGGCAGTGAGTGTAAAGCAACGCTGCTTTAGGCATAATCGTTAAGTGCATGTATCTTAACACACTCCGCATGGTTCGTGCGAGCGCCCAAACGAAAACGCCGTACTTCGTGCCACATCCGGCCAAAACGTTCTTCAAACAAGACCAATTCAGCTACATGCCAGCGTTGTGGTTGCCAGGTTTCGGCGACCCAGGTTTGAGCGCTCGCCAAACTGCTATATTGCAGCAATTTGCCAATCGTTAAGGCTGGCCATGGCTGGCGTTTGATTGGGCGCGTTTGCGGCAAGCTCGCTTGGAGTTGTTCGAGCAAGTTTTTGCCTTGGCTAGGGAGCAGCACCAAACGATGCTGATTTGGGGCAATTTGCAAGTGCTCAAGGGTCAGATCAAAACTCGACCATTGGCTCAAGGTGGTTGCCACCGCTCGCTCAAAATCATCACGATCGCTGGGATGGCTGCTTGGCACAAGCACGATATGCGGCGGCAAGCCATGGCGATAACTCGGATCGTAGCGCTGGCGATAGTGATCAAGCATTGCCACTACATCGGGCGGCGGCACAATTGCCAAGCGAATTGGCCGATGCTTGCGCTGATAGCGCGTGCGATATTCCATAAAACGCCGAATTTGCTGGTTCATGGTGCGCAACGAGCTGATACCAAAGCGCCCCAGCCATGCCAAAAATCGATTGGACGAACCAGCCAAACGATGCAAAACCTGTTTATAAGCTACTCGCGTTCGGCGAATCAGCCGATGGCGTGGGCCAATCAAGGCCGAGCCAATCACCAAGAAGATAATCCCTTGGAGAATTGGCAGAATCACACCCAAGATGCCGATAAAAATCAAAAACCAGCCCAATATTGGTCGAACCCGTGGCCAGATACGCAAAAACCACCCCCAGAGAATTTGGCGTTCTTGGGGGCGGTAGCTACACCACACTAAGTTTAGCAATAAGATTCCAAGTAGTAAGCGCATAATTTCAGTTTGATCCACGTTGATCGTCAGTAGTCATCAGCGCGATTAAGCAAAATCTGCGCCGCTAGCGTTGCCAAGCACCCACATTCCAAGTAATTGGAGCCAATGGTTGCGGTTGCACACCTCGCACATTCGGCGCAAGCAACACCGTGGTTTGGCGGGTAATCACGGGCAAGACTGGCAATTCGCGGGTGAAAATTTGCTGTTGTTCGCTATAGGCAGCCTTACGCACCGCCGGATCAAGCGAACTGGTCGCGGTACGAATCGCCCGATCGGCGGTATCCATACACCAACCAGTAAAATTATCGCCGGAGTAGCCGTTAATTTGGTTAGGAATCGCGGCACAACTCCACAACACCGCGCCATCGGGATCAACGCTGCGCAGCCAGCCAAACAAGGCCAATTCAAAGCGTCGCCCAAATAATGGCCCTTGCTGGCTATACAAATCGGTGGTTGATAAGGCTTCAACCTTAATATCAATCCCGATTGCCTGCATATCGCTGACAAATTGCTCACTCAGGCGTTGGCGAATCGGGGTTTGAGCCGAAGTGGTTAATGTCAATTGGAAGGGCGTACCATCAGGGCGTTCGCGCAAACCATCATCATTGGTATCACGATAATTCATTTCATCAAGCAATTGGCGTGAAAGCGCAGGATCAAAGGTATAACTGACCACTGTTGTTGGATCAAAAGCCCATGATTCAGCCGCCAACCAACTATGCAAAACTGCTTTGGGCGTGCCATACAAGGTTGTGCTAATCGCCTCACGGTCAAAACCATGGGCAATCGCTTGGCGCATCCGAATATCTTGCAAAGCTACAACCGCCAAATTCATGTCGATATGTTCCCAAATTGGGTTGGGAGCTTGGAGCAATTGCAAGGTTTTGGATTGCACATCAGTTTTCAGATCAAGCGCTAATTGCTCCAACGAACCTTCTGTCCAAGCCACATCGACCCGCCCGCTCAGCACATCGTCGCGCATCATGGCAATATCAGGATATAAACGGGCAATAATCGTGCTAGGCAATTGTTCCGTTTGACCTTCGCGTCGCACAAATTCCAACTGCGTGCCTGCCGTCCAGGCTTTGAGCGTATACGGGCCATAGCCAACTGGCGACTGGGCCAAACGATCGCTAACTTCTTTGGCACTTGGCTGACCTTCAAACAAATGCGCTGGCAATGGAGTCCAGACCGTCACCAAATAATTTGGGTCGTCGCGTTCGGGCGGCAAATAAGCACGAGTCGTATATTGATCAATCGCCACATAATCGGCGGTTAAGTCGCTTTGGGTTGCCAATTGGGCGGTTGAGGCGCTACCACGCAACAAATTATAGGCAAAAACTGAATCAGCTGCGGTTAATGGTTGGCCATCTTCCCATTGCAAATTTTTATTCCAGCGATAGGTGACGGTCAACTGACGCACGCTGGTAATCGTTTCGGTTTGCGTGGTGGTAATTACGCCATTCGCATCAAGATTAACCGTGGTTGTAATATATTGCACATCACCATTTTCGAATGATGGCACGCGCTCCAAAACGCCAGTTGTGGTATAGGCTTCAGCAACCACCGTCAAAGGCGCAGGGTAAAGCAATTCAATCAATGGAGCTGCGCCACGAAAGGCATAACTGTAGGGATACAGATCAACTGGCTCCTCCGTTAAGCCCAACGTCCAAAGATTGGAAGTGGCAGGGTTGGTCGTTGGCAAGGGAGTTGGCACTTGGACAGTGGGCTGACCAGCTGGTGCACCACCCTCAATACTACAACCAATCAAGCTAAAACAGAGCAACAGCGCAAGGCTAAAACGCAATTTCATGAGCATCAATCCAAGGTCAAGCATCAAGCAAGCAATTAACAACGTGCTGATGGTTGACGCTCTAATTTATTCAAACCGCAACGTTCGATCACTTTTAAGCAACAGGCAGTGTAGCGCAGCCCGCCACTTTTGTCTAATATTTGTAGGCCATATTTCAGGGAACACAGGGGTTTCTCATCAGATCTTTAGCTCGTTAAACAACGAACCGAGGTAGCAAAGCCGCCTCGGTTCTGGTGTTATTGCCCAACAATACGCTTAACCTTGAGCAAAGTGACATGCCACAAAATGGCCTGGCTCTTTTTCCTCAAAGATTGGGTCATCGTGTTTACAAATATCTTGGGCCAGCCAGCAGCGCGGGTGGAAGCGGCAGCCACTTGGTGGATTAACTGGACTAGGCACATCGCCTTCCAAAATAATCCGGTCGCGCTTGATAGTTGGGTCAGGCAAGGGAATTGCCGACATCAAGGCTTTGGTATAGGGATGCATTGGTTTGCGGAAGAGTTGATCGCGACTTGCGAGTTCGACCATACGACCGAGATACATCACACCGACCCGATTGCTGATATGCTCAACAACACTCAAGTTGTGGGCAATAAACAGGTAGGTCAGGCCCAAATCTTTTTGCAAGTCGTTCAACAGGTTGAGCACTTGGGCTTGAATCGACACGTCCAAAGCTGAAACTGGCTCATCGCAGACGATCAGCTTGGGCTGCATCACCAAAGCACGGGCAATCCCGATCCGTTGGCGTTGGCCACCCGAAAACTCGTGCGGGAAGCGGCGCATGTGACCGGAATTAAGGCCCACCCGATCCAGCACCTGGGCAACTTGGTCAAGTCGCTCTTTGGGCGTACCAATATTGTGAATCGTCAAACCTTCGGCAATACTTTGGCCCACTGGAATCCGTGGGTTAAGCGAGGCATAAGGGTCTTGAAACACAATTTGCATATCACGGCGCAAGGTTCGCATGCGGCTAGAGCTTGCCTTGAGCACATCTTGGCCTTCAAACAGCACCTCACCACCCGATGGTGGGATCAGGCGCAAGACTGTGCGGCCCGTCGTAGTTTTGCCACAGCCCGATTCACCGACCAAGCCAAGGGTTTCGCCCTTCTTGATGCTAAAACTCACCCCATCGAGCGCCTTAACTTGGGCGACGGTGCGGCGCATCAAACCACCCTTAATTGGAAAATATTTCTTGAGATTACGAACCTCAAGCAAATTCTCACTGGTACTGTTGGAAACAGTCATGTCAAACCTCTTCTAGTACAACCAGCAACGTACCAGTCGATCACCTTCAAGCTTGATCAACGGGGGTTCTTCTTGCGTACATTGATCCATTTTGTGGGCACAGCGTGAAGCAAACCGACAACCTGCTGGCGGGTTCAACAAACTTGGAACTTGGCCAGGAATTGTCTCTAATTCATCGCGCACATTGCCCAAAACTGGCGTTGAAGCGATCAAGCCTTGGGTATAGGGGTGTTTGGGTGCTTCAAACAGCGCATGGACAGGCGCATATTCAACCGCCTTACCGGCATACATCACCATCACATTTTCGGCCATTTCGGCCACCACCCCTAAATCGTGGGTAATCAAAATAATTGCAGTATTAACCTTTTCGCGCAACTCGCGCATCAGATCCAAGATTTGGGCTTGAATCGTTACGTCAAGTGCAGTCGTTGGCTCATCGGCAATCAACAATTCAGGGTTACATGCCAAGGCCATCGCGATCATCACCCGTTGGGCCTGACCGCCAGAAATTTCGTGGGGGAACGAACGCATCCGACGCACGGGGTCGGGCAAACCAACTAAAGTAAGCAGCTCAATCGTGCGTTTATTGGCTTCCTCGCCCGAAAGCCCTTGGTGAATTTGCAAGGCCTCGATAATCTGTTCGCCGATGCGGAAAACAGGATTCAGACAGGTCGTTGGCTGTTGGAAAATCATTGAAATCCGATTGCCACGGATTTTGCGCATTTCTTCTTCACTCAGGTCGAGCAAATTCTCGCCATCGAACATAATTTCGCCTTCGATGACTTTACCAGTTTTGCCCAACAAACGTAAGATCGACATGGACGTTACGCTTTTGCCACAACCAGATTCGCCGACGATGCCCAAGGTTTCGCCACGACGCACCTGAAAATCGAGGCCATCGACAGCATGGACAGTGCCTTCATCGGTGAAAAAGTAGGTTTTGACACCCTTGAGTTTCAACAAAACATCGGATTGAGCCACAAGCATGCCCCTATCTAGCAAGAATTACAGGTTAGCGTTTGGCGCGTGGGTCAAGAGCGTCGCGCAAGCCATCGCCAATGAAATTGAAGCACAATGAACAAATAAAGATTGCCAGCCCCGGGAAGAAGGCTTGCCATGTATATTTTTCAAGAATGGTCGTATTAACACCTTTGAGCATATTGCCCCATGATGCGGCGGGCAGTTTCACGCCGAAGCCCAAGAAGCTGAGAGCAGCCTCGGTGATCATCACACCACTCAAGGCCAACGAGGCATTGACAATGTTGGGAGCTAAGGCATTTGGCACAAGGTGGCGGAACATAATCCGCAAGTTGGAAGCACCCAAAGCACGTGATGCTGAAACATATTCTTGTTCACGCAAACTCAAGATTTGGCCACGCATCAAACGTGCGCCGCCCGTCCAACTAAAGAACACCAGAATCAAAATCAACAGATTGATCGTTGGTTCTAAGATCGTTGAAATAATCAAGAGAATTGGCAGCAACGGCAAGGTGTTGAGGAAGTCTACAAAGCGCATAGCGAATGCATCGACCAAGCCCCCAAAATAGCCACTCATCACACCAACGATGATGCCGATTAATTCGCTCAGTAAGGTAACGGCAACCGCGATATACAGCGAAACCCGCCCAGCATAGAGCAAACGCGTCAGCAAATCGCGGCCAATATTATCCGAGCCAAGCCAGAAGGTCAGGGTTGTACCTTTGGGAGTCCGAACCTCGCCACCGATACTATTGTAATAAAGATCTTTGGGCAAGGTATATTCGGTGCCTGGCGGTTGGTCTTTCTTGGTAACGGCGCTATCGGTTTCGCCAAAAGGCATAAACAACGGCCCAAAAGTAACCGCCAAAATCATCAAAGACAAAACGACAACACTTCCAACCGCAAAGCGGTGGCGGGTAAACCGTTTGAGCACCTCAAGCCATGGACGCTCATATTCTTCTTTTTTAGGCTCATGAGCTTCGACTTGCGTTGTTGAAACAGCCATGGATCTTCCTTTCACAAGGTTAATGAAACCAATCGCACCCTACCAGTAGCAACTAGTCAAGTCGAATTCGTGGGTCAACAATGGTATAGAGCACATCCGCCAGCAACGTCGCAAACACCAACAAGATCGACGAAATCAGCAAGAAGGCCATCGCCAAAGGATAATCTTTGAGGTTCAGAGCGCTAATAAAGGTAAAGCCGAGCGCTTTATAATTAAAGACTGTTTCGGTAAACAGTGCGCCACCAAACACCCCAGGAATCGCAAAGACGATGATCGTGATCAATGGAATCAAGGCATTGCGGAAGGCATGCTTGTAGATCACGACGCGTTCTTTGACCCCTTTAGCGCGGGCAGTCCGCACATAATCTTGGCTCAACACTTCAAGCATACTCGCCCGCATAAAGCGGCTCCAGTTGGCCAAGTTGAGCATTGAAAGCACCGTAACAGGCATAACCAAGTGCATCACCCGATCAAGCAACGAGCCAGCGACGACCGTGCCAAGAATCGGAACCTCGTAATTACGCAGGGCCAGAATATCGCCAGCGGGGAAGTAGAACCAGCCATTGCGTTTAAACCACAGCGATACCGCGATAATCAACAAACCAAACCAGAAGGCCGGCAGTGATAAGCCAATAAAGCTAAATGTGGTCAACACATAATCAAAAAAAGAATATTGGCGCACTGCTGAGAAAACCCCCAGCGGAATGCCCAGCACCAACGAAATAATTGTTGATGAAATCATCAACCACAGGGTATCGGGCAATTTATCGCCAATAATCTCCAAGACTGGCTTATTACGTTGAAACTTCCACGATGTACCCCAATCCCAGCGCAAGATCCCCTTGCGTTCGCCCTGATATTCTTCAAACCCAATTTTATCCATCCAGGTATCACCAGCGAGCCAAGTTGGATACCACAAGAACCAAGGCTTATCGGCCCCTAGCAACTTGATTTGACGTTGAATATCTTCGGGGCTAGGCCGATTCTTGGGGTCGGTAACTTGGGTTAGCTCCTCAAGTGGGCCACCAGGAGCCAGGGCAAACAGCGAGTAAATCACTGCTGACGATAAAATAAGGACGAGAATCGCTTGGAACAAGCGCCGAATGAGATATACGGTCATGCGGTACCTCTACACTTGCTTGAATGGTTAATGCCAAGATAAACAGTTGTTAACTACTACACTCTACTTTGGCAAATTACGTTCAAAAAAAGAGCAATCAATTTTAAGCTTGGAAAACTGGCCTATTGTACCATTTATCTCGCATTACAAAAAAAACCACACAAGCACGACAATCACTGTCTGGTGGTTCCATTCCGAGTCTGACAACATTGTCTTGATTTAGCTGCATGGTGCTCGCGAAAGCTGTAGGGAAAGAGAGGGATCGACTGCGGAGCCACGTGTAGGCACGTAGCTCCGCAGCTGGAAGGTTACCGATTACTCAGTAACATCCCAGGTTTCGATGTTCCAGAAGTCAACTTGGCTGGTTGGGTTCAATTCCAAGCCGCTAACCTTGACGTTGTAGGCACCAACATTGACACGTTGGTACAATGGGAAGGTTGGCAATTCGGCATTGAAGACTTTTTGAGCTTCGATGACCAAAGGAATCCGCTTGGCGCGGTCGGTTTCTGATTGTGAGGCCAAGGCTGGCTTGTCGTAATCTGGGTTACACCAGCCAGTGTTGTTTTGACCACCAAAGCTGTTTTCTTCGGTTGGCACTTGTTCACAGAGGTACAGAGCGGTCGAAGGCTCTGGGCCACTGACCCAAGCGTACAAACCTAAGTCGAAGCGGCGGCCTGACAAGATACCTTCTGAGCCGTTCTTGAACAAGACATCGGTTGCTGGAACGAAGTTCAAGGTAACATCGATACCAACAGCTTTCAGGTCTTCTTGGATCAACTGAGCAACGGCTTCGCGGGTTTGGTTGTTTTCGGTGGTGTAGAATTGGATGGTGAGCTTGGTGCCATCTTTTTCAAGAATGCCATCAGCGCCAGCAACCCAACCAGCTTCAGCCAAGAGAGCCTTAGCTTTTTCTACATCATATTCGTATGCTTCCAAGCCTTCGCCGTTTGGTGGATAAGCCCAGTGGTCGGCTGGCAAGAAGGTGTTCATCACAACGGTCTTGCCGAACAAGACGTTATCGATGATTTGTTTGCGGTTGACAGCGTAAGCAACAGCTTGGCGCAACTTGACATCAGCGAATACTGATGGTTGGCCGTCGTTGCGCTCGACACCGAAGTCCATGTGTTCCCACACGGTTGCTGGAACATATTGGCCCTTGAGCACGCCAGCAGCTTCGAGTTCGTCGAGCTTAGGAGCGTTAGCCAAGGTCAAACCAATTGAACCAACTACGTCGATTTCGCCGCTTTCCAATTGTTGCAACACTTGATCTTCGCTGGTCAGATACTTGAAGGTAACATTACCAACGAGAGGGAAACCTTTTTTCCAGTAGGTTTCGTTTGCAACCAACTTGGTGCTTTCTTGTGGGGTGTTTTCAGCAATCTTGTATGGGCCATATGCCAATGGCTTGCTAGCGTAGTCGCTACCACCAATGGTTGCTGGATCTTCGCCTTCCAAAACGTGCTTTGGTTCAGGCCCAAAGGTGTTCAAGAAGTAGGTTGCATCGGTGTAACCTGGTGCAGCGTACCATACCAAGGTTTTTTCGTCTTTGGCTTCGTATTTTTCGGTGCGATCAAGCACGAAGCGGCTAGCGTTCTTGATGCCTGGATCTTGGTACAATTCAGCAGCAAACACGAAGTCGGCAGCGGTAATTGGCGTACCATCTTCCCAAGTCATGCCATCGATCAAGGTCCAAGTCACAACAACTTGTTCCAATTCGATTGCTTCGGTCAAGCTAGCGGTATCGGTGATCAACTCATCATCGATCACGATGTTGCCAGCATAGGCGCTATCAACTGAGACGGTTTGGGTCACTGCATCGCCATCTTCGAAGCTTGGCAATTTGGTGAAACAAACTGGTTGATATTCGTAGCTCAAAGTGGTGAAACAAGCTGGTTGAATCGCTGACAACACTTGGGTCGTGGCGCTTGATTGTGATTCAATGCCGAACAAGGTATCTGGCGATTGGGTCATACCGATGATGATGGTTTTATCCATATCAGGAGTAGTACCGGTGCTTGGTTCGGCGGTTGCTTCAGCAACGGTTGGTTCGACGGTTGCTTCAGCAGCAGTTGGTTCAGCAGTTGCTGCTGATGAGGTATCTGTAGTTGCGGTTGCTGGGGCAGTCGTTGCTGGAGCTGTGGTTGGAGTTGTTTCGCCACCACAAGCAGCAAGGATCGGAACAACAAGGACCAACATGAGCGCAAAGCTCATCAATTGGCGCTTTGATCGAAGCATTCTTGCCTCCTAAATCAAACAGTTGAAAGGACGATTTATAAATCGAACATTCCTATATCAGAGGGATATAGGGCCAACAGGTGTCTCGTTGGTGACGCGACCACCTCCTTCCAATGTGGTTTTTGGGGATAGTATAAGTAGCACAGATGCAATCTGTATTCAGAGCATCATTATAACCATTAAAAAGCTGGTGTCAAAATTTGTAGTACTTTTTGCCTAATCTTTGGGCAGTTTGCCCAACGACCTAGCTAACTATCTAAAAATATTTACGCTCAATTTGGGCAATTTGCTCGCCCCAAGGGGGTAGTACCACTCCCTCAGAGCGAGCCAAAAGCCTTACTTGCGGCGTTCACGGTTGCGCAAGAATGGCGGAATATCTAAATCGTCGTTGCTACCAAACGAGGTTGGCGGGGTGGGCCGTTGTGGTTGTTGTGGTTGAGGTGCTGGCCGCACTGGTTGCTGGGTTGGTTGTTGGTAGCTGGTTGGTTGGCTCGTCGGTTGGCTTTGCGCCGATGGATATGAACGTGAGCGATTGTTGCCTTGTGGTCGCGCTTGATCAAAGCCCGTCGCAATAATCGTGATTTTAACTTCATCAGCTGGCAGGTTGGGGTCAATCCGTGCCCCGAAAATAATGTTGGCATCAGGATCAGCTGCCTTGGAAATAATCTCGGCAGCTTCGTTGACTTCCAACAAGCCCAAATCTTCACCACCAGTCACGTTGAACAGCACACCCTTAGCGCCATCAATCGAGATTTCGAGCAAGGGTGATGAGATCGCCATATTGGCAGCATCGATCATGCGATTATCGCCGATGCCATGGCCAATTGCCATCAAGGCTGTGCCCTGTTGCGACATAATTGTTTTTACGTCGGCAAAGTCGAGGTTAATCAACCCACGGCTGGTAATCAAATCGGAGATCCCTTGAATCCCTTGGCGCAGCACATCGTCGGCCATGCGGAAGGCTTCGTTCATTTTGGTGTTTTTCGAAGCAATTTGCAGCAAACGATCATTTGGCACCACAATCAAGGCATCAACGCTTGGCTTGAGTTGGTCAATTCCCGATTCGGCAACTTTGCGGCGATGGTTGCCTTCAAACAAGAAGGGTCGTGTCACCACACCAACCGTCAAAGCGCCAATTTCTTGGGCAATCGAAGCAATCACGGGCGAAGCACCCGTGCCAGTACCACCACCCATGCCAGCAGTGATGAAAACCATATCCGAGCCACGCAACACATCGTGCAGCTCATCATGGGTTTCTTCGGCGGCTTTTTGACCAATTACGGGATTACCACCTGAGCCAAGTCCGCGCGTCAGTTTATCGCCAATCCGCACGCGAATCGTGGCAGGTGAGTGAATCAGGGCTTGAGCATCGGTGTTGACGGTGATAAATTCGACCCCTTGCAGGCCTGATTCGACCATGCGATCAACCGCATTCGAGCCGCCACCACCAACCCCAATCACCTTGATTTGGGCGAAATTTTCAATTAAGTTACTATTGAAATCCATGTTAAGTTTGCCTCCAGATCAGCACCAAAGCCCAGCAATGGCGTGGATCGACTGTAGCCACGATGCTTGTTTACGGTAAAAATTCCCGTAACCACATTTTGAAGCGGTCGTAGGTTTGTTTCCAGTTGGTCGTTGCTGGTTGGCTCGCAGCATGGCCGCCAACGCTGCCCATTCCATGACGCAAGCCCCAACGGACAAGCCCCACAGCCGTGGCATAGGGTGGTGCATCTATTGCTTCAGCTAATCCAGTCAAATTCGTTGGAATGCCAATGCGCACTGGCATTCCTAAAAGTTGGCGTGCCATCTCATCTAAGCCAGGCAATTGAGCCGAGCCACCTGTCAGGACAATCCCCGCAGGCAGTAGGCCTTCATAGCCAGAACGACGGATTTCATTGCCAATCATGTCGATTAGTTGTTCGGCTCGCGCTTGCAGAATTTCATTCAATTCAACTCGCGAGACTTGTTGATGTTCGCCTGGCGAAAAGCCATCGGTATCGATCAGATCATCAGCAGGGTCATGGCTGTCGATATCGGTTACTTTGCCATAGCGCAATTTGAGATATTCGGCGGTGTTATGCGGTGTATGCAGCACATAAACCAAATCGTTGGTAAAATGTGCTCCGCCAATTGGCAACACCACGGTGTGCCAAATGCCACCACCAATAAAAATCGCAATGTCGGTTGTGCCGCCACCAATATCAACCAGCACAACCCCACGGCTTTTATCTTCTTCGCTCAGCACCGCCTCGCCTGAAGCCAAGGGTTGCAGCACCAGGTCGTCGATGCCGACCCCCGCCCGTTCAACGCTCTTGATTAAGTTTTGAATCGCCATTACCTCGCCAGTAACGATATGCGTTTCAACTTCAAGCCGATAGCCTGCCATACCCACTGGGTCGCGAATACCCTCATGGCCATCAACGATATAGGCCCGTGGAATCACATGGATCACTTCACGTTGGGTTGGGATGGCAATCGCTTGGGCGGCTTCGACAGCGCGGGCAACGTCTGTGCGCGAAATTTCATGATCAGGCCGTGAGATGGCGACCACCCCACGACTATTAACTGAGGAAATATGGCGGCCCGCAATCCCGACAAAGGCAGTTCCAATCCGATAACCCGAAAGCCGCTCGGCCTTTTCAACCGAGGTCGCAATCGCGCTAACCGCCTCGTCGATATTGACCACGACCCCACGGTCGAGACCCTTGGAAGGAGTGAGGCCAACCCCTAAAATATTCACTTTGCCTGTATCGTGAACTTCAGCAACCAAAGTACATATTTTGGTTGTACCGACATCAATACCGACAATGGTGCGATTCATGGAAAACCCCTTGTGTTAGGCTAAAATGTTGCCTGTCAAGCAGGGTTGCTGGCGATTATACGAGATAGCAGATCGCTTTGCAACCACGCTGCATTGCGTCAACAACCTACACTAGGTCGCAGAAGAAGCTGCATCTTCAAGGCTGGAACAATGCTCAATGTCGGGTTGCTCGAAATAATGAATGATGAGAGCGCGACATTGCGAAAAAGTGCATCTATCAACCGTACCACAGCCTTGTTTTACTAACCTGCGCCTAGCCAACCAGGTGTTGTCGAATGCGACTGGCATTTTCAAACAAACGGACACCAAAGGCCACCACTGCCGCCAAATAGAGGTCAATGCCTAGCCGCTCACCAAGAAACGCCAGCACAACCGCCAATACAGTGTTGCCAATTAATCCCGAAATAAAAATCCGATTCCGATAGCGTTTTTCGATTGTTGCTCGCGTTGCCCCAACAATCGAATCAAGCGCTGATAAAACTGCCACCGCTGTATAACGGGCAAATTGCGAGGGGATTGTCAGACCGGAAACAAGTCCAATCGCCACCCCGACTCCCAGCCCCGCCAGCGGAATCCACATAGCTTGTCGCTGCTCCACGCATGTGCTCCTTATTGCGACCCTGCCGTTGGCGTTGGAGTCGCCTGCGGTCGATAGTAGGGTTTTTCCGGTCGTAAATCGATAAATGTCCATACAGTGTTACTTGCTTGAACTTGTTGCAACGTTGCAAGTTTCAAATCAAGGCTCACCTGCTGTTCAGCCAACCGCCCAAATACCGCTTGATTGGTATCATTGTAAACCGAAAGCCCATAGTATGGGTCCCATTCGTAGCGCGTCGGTTGCCAACCAAGCTCTTTGGGAATGCGCAAATAGAGCGTTTGAGCCAAATTCAGCGCATCCGTGTCAATATAGCTCCCCGCCGAAATCGGAATCGTGCGGGTATCGTAAATCACTAAGGTTGCCGTCGTAATCGACGTAGCTAAGCCTAACACTTCGCCACCCGCCGTCACTTCGTAATTTGTACCACCCATATTCCAAACCACGGCGGCCTGACGCTCTTGCACCCGCACCAATACGCGGGCGGGAATCCGCAACTGCACGCTGGCGGTGGACACATAGGGGTTTTGGCTAATTCGCGCGGCCACTTCCGCCGGATCAATATCCCAAATCGAGATGCCTTGCAGATTGGCTAATTGGCTAATCGTGGCAGCATTAACCGAGCGATTGCCCTCGATCTCCAATTCGCCAACCACAAAGGCTGGCGAACGAAAGACCACAATCAAACAGCCAATACCGACCAACAACAACACCAACGCCGCTAATTTGCCATTTAAGAGCATGCTGCGCAGAATGGTTCGTGCCGTTGGGCGCACCATCGGCGTGGTGGTACGCACGCCCAGCGGCGCACGCCCACGCGGTTTGCGGCTAATCAAGCGGCTTGTGCGACGTGGATTACTCATCGGCCTCGCTCGTGATAACGCTCAATCGCCAAATCGATCAGCCGATCGAGTAATTCGCTATAGCCAAGGCCCGTAGCTTCCCACAATTTGGGATATTGGCTCATCGCCGTAAAGCCAGGGAAGGTATTAATTTCGTTGATATAGATCGCGCCAGTTTCGCGCTCGACAAAGAAATCGACCCGCGCCAAGCCAGCCCCGTCAATCGCTTTGAAGGCGGTAACTGCCATCTCGCGCAGCTGTTCGCTGGTCGCAGCATCAAGCTCCGCCGGAATTGCAAATTGGGTTTGGCCTTCAAGGTATTTATCGGCATAGTCGTAAAAATCGTTGGCAGGCAGCACTTCGCCTGGCACTGAGGGCTTGGGATCGTCGTTGCCCAAAATTGCGACTTCAATTTCACGGGCATTGATGCCTTGCTCGACTACAATTCGCCGATCATAACCAGCGGCCTCGGCCATGCCAGTCGCCAATTCAGCTCGATTGCTGACTTTGCTAATACCAACGCTGCTACCTAAGTTGGCGGGCTTAACAAACATTGGATAGTGCAACGTAGCCTCAAGCCGCTCGTAGACAGCTTCGGGCTGGGTTTGCCAATCACGGCGCAAAACCAACTGCCAGGGCACTTGGGGCAAACCAGCGGCGGCAAAAGCCGATTTCATCAAGCCTTTATCCATCCCAACTGAAGCCGCCAAAACTCCACAGCCAACATAGGGCAGATTGGCGAACTCAAACACCCCTTGAATCGTGCCATCCTCGCCAAATGGGCCATGCAAGACTGGAATAATCACATCCAAAGCCGCAACGTTGGTTTGTTCGGGCAAACTGCCAGCACTTTGCACAATCGCTGTTTCGCTGACGACACCAGCTTGCGGTGTACGGCCAAGCATCTTTTGGTCGGCCTGTTGCTCCAAGGCCAACAACGGATCACCGCCGCTGAGCCATTGGCCATTACGGGTGATTCCAATCGGAATCACGGTATATTTTTCAGGATCAAGCGCATTCATCACGGCCCGCGCCGATTTCAACGACACTTCGTGCTCGCCCGATTTCCCGCCAAAAACAATTCCAACCCGCCGTTTTGTCATAACGATTGATCCTCACTGGTGATCACGCGAACTTCTAATTCGAGTTCGATACCAAATTGTTTGAGCACTTCGGTTTGGGCATATTCGGCCACCCGCAAAATATCGTTAGCCGTCGCCCCGCCCAAATTCAAGATATAGTTGGCATGTTTTTCGGCAATTTGGGCCGCGCCCATGCGAAAGCCTTTCAAGCCAGCAGCATCGATCAAACGGCCAGCCGTGGTATTGGCAGGGTTTTTAAACACCGAGCCACACGACGAGCCAGCGGGCGTGCGTTGCTTACGACCTTCGGCAATCTCAGCCATTTTGCTGGCGATCCACACTGGGTCATCGCGCCAAGCAGTCAACACGGCATCAAGCACATATGGAATGCGCGTGGTTGGGCGATTGCCTGCCAGTCGTTTGAGTTGGCTGGTGCGATAGTCGAATTGAAAATCAGCCGCCGCCCACTCGACAATCTGGTTATCGGGCATTAATAAACGGGCCGATTGCAGATGTTTGACAGTTTCGCCACCATAACAACCAGCATTACCATAAATTGCCCCGCCGATTGTGCCGGGCAAACCTTCGGCCCATTCGAGGCCCGCAATGCCTTGAGCCGCCAAGCGCCGCACTGTGCCAGCAGTTGGTGCACCAGCCTGCACATGAATCGTCAATTGATCGCCATGTTCATGCAATTCAAAGCCAGTCGCGCGGTTGCGAATCACCAAGCCATTCCAGCCTGCATCGCTCATCAGCAAATTCGAGCCGCCGCCCAGCATAAAAATTGGCAACTGCCGAAGTTCAGCCCATTGCACCGCCTCAACCTGTTGCTCAGGGCTGGTAACGTTTACAAAATACCGCGCAGGGCCACCAATGCGCCAAGCTGTGTAGGGCGCGAGTAGCTCATGTTCGCGAAGATCGATCATGCTTAAACCTGTATTCCTATAGTTCGCAAGCGTTCACGCAAGCGTTTTTGTTCATCGTAATGGCCAAGACCTTGGCGCAATAAAAAGGCCGTATGCCAATGCTTGGCCGCATCATGGCGATCATTCCACTCATAGGCCAAATCGCCCAAACGCTCGCTGGCCAAGGCAATCCCGACTGTATCGCCCAATTGTTGGGCATTAGTCAGGGCAATATTGTAGTTGGTGCTGGCCGAGCCATAATCAGCTTGCGCCCGATAGGCATCGCCCAAGCGATTGTGCAGCATAATCTGGCCAACTCCAGGCGTGCGCCGATCCTCATATTGCAAGGCTTTGAGCAACGACTCAATCGCCGTTTGATAATCGCCGCGGGCATGGTGAATCACCCCAAGCACGGTGTAGGCGCGGGCGGTGCCAACCGCATCGTTTAATTTTTCGCGCAGCATCAGGCTTTCAGCTTGGCAACGCAGCGCTTGATCCAAATCGTTTAATTCGAGATACGAAAGCGCCAATTTTTCATGAACAATCGCCACGCCCAACGTGCCAGGCAGATGTTCCTCGATTTCTAAGGCGCGTGAGTAGTAATCGGCTGCTTGTTGGCCGGAACCAATCAACCGATACACATCACCAATGCTTGTGATAATTTTAGCGATTGTTAGCCGATCGTCAATCACCGCTCCGCGTGCTTGTGCGGCGTTATAGAGGTGAATTGCTGCGGTATGGTGGCCTTGGAGTTGCTCAGTTTTACCAAGATGCAACAAAGCTTCGGCCTCAAGCGGCACATTGTTGGTAGTTCGAGCCAAATCGAGCGCCCGTTTTAATGTTTGCTCGGCGCTGCTATAATCGCGGATTGCTCGTTGCGAACGCCCCAAGGCCACCAACGAACCACCCTCAATTTGCACCGATTGCGCGGCGCGGGCTAAGGTCAACAATTGCTGAGCGTAAAACAAGGCATCATCGTGATTGCCCGCCCAATCCAGCACCGTCCAAGCCAAGCTGTAGGCCCGAATCGCAAAATTAGCGCGTTGCTCCTCGGCCAAACGGTTCAGATATTCCAAGGCCCGTTCACACCAAACTCGCGCATCAGCAATATTATGTTGAGCAATCACCGTTTCTGCTTGATCAAGCGCAGCCGTAATTGCGGCGGGCCATTCACAGGCCAATGCTAAATGCCATGCCATAATTCCATCCAAACCTTCAGGCCGCCCTGTCTGTTCAGCGTAGAGTTGACGCAAGCGCTCTGCCGCATCACGATGAAATTGGCGATAGGCAGCATCAGCAATCATCGAATCACCTCAGCGCCGCCACCAACCGCTCGCCAACCACAACCCCATCGCCAGCTCCCAAGGTCAGCACCACATCGCCAGCCTGCACATCGCGCAGCAATTGCTCAAACGCTTGGTCTAAATCGCCGACTGCCAAGGCATTGGGATGTTGCATGCCAGCCACGATTTGAGCGGTTGGGTCGCCCTTGCTGGTTTCGCGTGCCCCATACACCGCGCCAATTCGCACCAGATCCGCCTGCTCAAAAGCAGTTTGAAAATCAGCTAGAAACGCTTCCAAGCGGCTAAAGGTATGTGGCTGAAAATAGGCCACAATTCGTTGCGCTGGAAAGCGCTTGCGAGCTGCCGCCAAGGTCGCACGAATTTCCACCGGATGATGTGCATAATCGTCGAATACGCGTACAGCACCAACTTGACCTTTTGGCTCGAAGCGTCGCGCTGCCCCTTGATAGTGGGCAATCGCTGCCACCGCTACCGCTAAATCAATGCCATAGGAATGGGCAGCGGCTAAGGCCAACAAAGCATTTCGCACATTATGTTCACCAGAAACCGCTAATTGCACCGTCATTGGCTCAGCAGCAGGGCTGATGAGTTCAAACAGCATGCCATCGGGCGTAGCTTGAACCGCCGTTGCTCGCCAATCGTTATGTTCAGTCAAACCACAACGAATCGCTGGCACATCAGCAAGCACCCGTTGCGTGCCCAGATCATCGCCGCACAACACCAAATGTTGTAGGCTCGGCTTGATGGCAAACTCACGAAAAGCTGCATCATACTCAGCTTGGCTGGGATAAATATCCACATGATCCCAATCGAGATTGGTGATAATGCCAATTGCTGGACTCAGGGCCAAAAACGTGCGGGCATACTCATCGGCTTCGAGCACCAATGGCCCTTGACCCCAAGCGGCACTCGCGCCTAAGGCTGGCACTTCGGCTCCAATCAAAAAGCCAGGCGTATAGCCACAATGCTTAAAAATAACCGCTAACATTGCGGTAGTGGTGGTTTTGCCATGCGTTCCAGTAACCGCAAGGGTTGGGCGTTCAGCGCTCCATTCACGCCATAAATCATGGCGGGTCAGCACCGGAATCGCCGCTTGGTGAGCCGCCACAATCTCAATGTGGTCAAGTGGCAAGGCCGAAGTCACCAACAGCCGATCAATCCCCTGCACATGGCTCGCGCTATGGCCAATTTCGACTGAAACACCATGGTCAGCCAAGCGGGTTGTAGCCGCATTGGCCGCCCGATCGCAGCCAGAAACCTGATCGCCACGCTCCAGCAGCAGCGTCGCAATCGAACTCATGCCTGAACCACCAATTCCAACAATGTGCGTATGCACCAGTGACTCCTTAAAAAAGCCAGATAAAAACAGCAGAAACGCTGAGATCGACGATTCCCAGCGTCCCCAAGGATTTTCAGAACATCGAACATCGAGCAGCCATTGAAACAATCTATGTTCGATGGGTCATGGTTCATCGAGTTGACAATGAATCGCGTCCCTCACCCCCTAGCCCCCTCTCCCGCACGCGAGGCGAGGGGGAATCGCTCTAGCAGTGCTCCCCTCACCCGCCGCTGTGGGAGAGGGACTGATGATTATTGTTAAGGCTATGAACATTACAGCTATGTTCTATGTTCTTTGCTCTATGCTCTTTAGCTTACTCCCGCATTTTGGGCAAGCGGAAGAAGGTCACAACCAAGACGACCAAAAAGAGCAAAGCAAAGATCGTCGGCAAATTGTCTTTCAAAGCATTGTCTTGCGAGATTGACGAGACGGTGATGCCCACGCCCTCATCAAAGGGCAAATTCGCGCCATCTTTGTCAAAGGCAATCCAAAAATCGAGTAAGCGTGAAAGCACAATATACGAATTGAGCACGCCTACGCCAACCCCAATTACCTGCCCACCACGACTGGTCTCCTCGCGGCTGCCAATTGCCGAGCCAATCACATACGAAAGAATCACCCCGATAATAAACGAAATTGCTCGAAAATTCTCGAAATTCTCGCTATCGATAAAGGGCGAACGTTCACCGCTCTCGCTGCCAAAAAGCGCATTAATAAACACCGCAAAGGCATTGACAATTCGATTCAACAGCCCTGCCATGTTTTCAGCAACCGTAGGGTTTGCGAACAGAACCAACGAGAAAATCAGCCCGACCGTGGTGATCGCCTCTTCCTTCCAGCCGCGTCGCCAGCCAAAGAAGCCTGCGATTGGAAAAATCACAAGCATCAAAAGCTGCAAAAAGCTAAACTGGATCGCTTGTTGCAAGAGGATCAGTCGAAACGACATACGCTTTAGCCTCCTCGGGCAAGCGCCAGCCATTCGCTGGCAAGCCGCGCCCCTGCATCTGGTTGGGCAAGGCTGGCACTGCGTTGCGCCATCGTTTGTAAGCGCAAAGGGTTGCTCAGCACTGCTGAGAGTTCGCGCCACAAACGGCCTTGGGTTGGCTCTCCAGAGCCTAGCATTGCTTCATCAGGAATGCTAATTGCTGCGCCGCGGTCGGCTAGGGCAGCAGCGTTGTATTCTTGCTTCACCATGGTCAAAGGCACCAAAATCGATCCAATGCCTGCGGCAGGAAGCTCGGCCATCGTCGATGCGCCAGCCCGACTTAACGCAAAATCTGCTGCGCCAAACGCTGTGCTCATCGAGCGTTCAGCATCCGCATGCAGATATGGGTAAAGATGATAACGGCTGGCTAGCTCAGGGCTGAGTTTGGCTTGAGCCTCACGCAGCCATGCTTCATCACCATTCCGTCCGCAAACATGCACGACCTGCGCTAATTCTAACAGATCGCTTAAGAGCGCGGCAACCGCCTGATTAATCGATCGTGCCCCGCGACTGCCACCATACACCAACAGCACTGGCAATCGATCATTCAGGCCAAATATGGCTCGACAGAGGGCTTTATTTTGATTAAACAGCTCACCACGCACCGGATAGCCAGTTTCAACCACCTTATGCGCAGGCAAGTAGCGCTTGGAGTCATCAAAGGTTACGGCAATGCGCGTAGCTAAACGGGCCAGCACCCGCCCAGCCCAGCCTGGCACAATATCAGGCAAATACAGCAAGGTTGGCACACGCTCAAGCGCCGCTGCCACAAATAACGGCACACACACATAGCCACCAGTGCCCAAAATTGCCGCAGGCCGTTCGCGTCGCAACAAGCTGCGGGCAGCAAGCACTCCTTTGATCAAAACCCCAGCATTTTTCACCATTTGCAATGGGTTGCGCCCGCGCATGGCCGCAGCCGGCAGGCCAACAAACGGAATTGTGCTTTCGCGCTGAACCAAATCGCCTTCCATGCCATCAACCGAGCCGATATAGCGCAGTTGCGGCTTAACGTTGGCGTTTATTGCGCCGACGTTGCTCGATGCGTTCGCGGGCAGTGCTGCCGTTGATTGGCTGGCTGACCAAGTTTTTGCGCTGTTTGGGCTTGCGCCAAGCGATAAGTCGCTTGGATTCGTCGGCGGGTTTGCGCCACGTTCCGCCGAGGGAGTTGCCGACGGCAAAGCTGCCGGATCGGTGATTTTCTTCAGGGCGCTGGCCACCGCCAAAGCCGGATACACGTGGCCGCCCGTGCCACCGCCGCACAGCATCAGCAGCGGCGACCACTCGCGGTCGGAGTTGGCCAATTGTGGGGATGGAGAGTTCATTGGTTCGTTCCTCAGCCCGTTTCAACGGCGCATAACGGGTTACACTCAGCAGCAAGCCCGCCGCAATCATGGTCATCATCAACGATGAACCACCATACGAAATAAATGGCAGGGTAATTCCAGTAAATGGGATCACGGTAGTCACCACGGCGATATTGATCAGCGCTTGCACCACCAACCACGTGGTCACGCCCACGGCAATCAAGGCTCCAAATGGATCAAGTGTTCGCGAGGCGATGCGGAAGCCGCGCACTGCTAACACGACAAACGCTGCCAACACCAAGCCAGCCCCGATAATGCCTAATTCTTCGCCAATCACGGCGTAAATCGCATCGGTATGGGCAAACGGCAACCAGAAGAATTTCTGGCGGCTTTGGCCTAAACCAACGCCCGTCCAGCTGCCTGAGCCAAGTGCATACAAAGCATGAATTGGTTGATAGCCACCATCACGCGGATAGCTGAAGGGATCTTGCCAAACCAACACCCGCAAGGCCCGATAACCTGCTGACTGAATTGCCAGCCAACCAACCACCGTGGTCATACTGGCGGCGATGCCCAAGTGGGTCAAACTTGCACCTGAGGTAAACAAAATCGCTGCGCTGATCACCACAATTACAATCGTGGTACTCATATTTGGTTGCAACAGCACCAAGCCCGCCAATAGCCCCAGCATAATCCCAAACGGCAACAGCCCCGTAACAAATTGGCGAATCTTCGAGCCACGCCGCGAGAGCCAGTCGGCAAAATAAATAATTGCCGCAAATTTAGCAATTTCGCTGGGCTGCATGCCAACTGGGCCAATATTAATCCAGCGACTAGCACCATTGACCTTGGTAATATGTTCGGGCAACAGCAAGACTAATAGCAGCAAAAAGAGCGTAATAAGCATTAAGGGCAATGAAAAACGCCGCAATTTACGATAATCAAAGCGCATGGTCGCAATCATTGCGCCAACGCCGGCAATTGCCCACATGGTTTGGCGCAACACCCAATAGACCGATGAGCCATATTCAGCATAGGCCACATAGAACGATGAGCTATAGACCATCACTAGCCCAAACGCAACCAAGCCGCCCACCAGGGCTAGCAACATTCCATCAGGTTTTCGCGGAACTCGATCGTTCATGCGACCTCCAACCGTCTAACGGGCATTTAACCAAGCTTGATAAAGTTCTTCTAAGAGCGCAACGCTTGTAGCATCGTTCATGCGTTGGTTATGCACAAACCACGTCGCAACCAGAATAAAGCCAATCGCGCCAACCACGCTCAGCCAGAGCAATGCTGATGGTGCTTTAGCCTCAATCCGCGGCTTAAACCAATCGGCAATATAGACTAAGCGTGGAGCCAAACCATAGCCCACCGCCAAGCCCATCAGCATCCCGCCAATGTGAGCATAATTGTCGATCACCGACGAAAACGATAAGCCAATGATCAAGTTAATCGCGGCTGTACCGACCATTTGGCGCAAGTTTTGGCGAGCAAAATCACCCAAGACACTGCGAGCCGAAAGGAAAAAGCCAATCAAGCAGCCAATCAGGCCGAAGATTGCCCCCGATGCGCCAATTGAAGGGCCAGTCAAACTGCCAAAACTATACGAAGCCCAAGCCCCGCCAATCCCCGCAATCAGGTAGATCACGCTAAACCGCAGGCTACCATAGAAGCGCTCAACGGTTGGGCCAAGCGCATACAGGGCATACATATTAAAGCCAATATGCACAATCCCGCCGTGCAGCACGGTCGCCGTGAATAAGCGCCACCATTCGCCGCCGATATCCATCAAAGGCGACCACTTGGCTCCAAGTTCGATCAAGACAAAGGCATCGCCTTCGGTATTGCCCATCACACTCATGCCCTGAAGAATACAGATCACAAACATAACGACGTTGATCGCCATAAACACCCAAGTAGCCCGTACTGGTGCATTGGGCAGTTGCACCATCACAGGTTGGCTGGGCGAATATTCAACACGCTCAGGTTGATAGCCTGAATAGGGATCTTGCATGGGTTGCCAATTTCTGAGCCAATTGCAGCAATCAAGCTCAATAGCGACGAAACAAGAACTTAGGCTTTTGGCAATAACCTTCAATCGCAGAACCTTCACTATCGTGGCTGGTTTCCAGCAATTGCGCTATAGCCCAATATTCCTAAATAATTTTTAAGCTTCCGTCAGTAGGCCAACAATTCGGCGAAATTCTTCGCCGCGATGAAATTCATTGCGAAACATGCCAAAACTGGCAGCGCCAGGCGAGAGCAACACGGTATCGCCAGCTTCAGCCTCGGCAAAGGCGGCGCGAATCGCTTGCTCAAACGATTGATAGCGCTCTTGCTCAGTACCAAGCGCCGCACTCAGGGCTGGCGAACCCGTGCCATCCAAGATAATCAGCCGTTTCAATTGGGCCGATTGTTGAATCGCTTCAACCAATGGTGTCCACGCCAGTTTTTTATCAGCCCCACCAGCAATCAAAATTACTGGGCTGGTCATCGAATTGAGCGCAGCAGCAGCAGCCGTTGGAGTGGTAGCAGCCGTATCGTTGATCAAACGCACGCCGTTGATCTCGCGTACCAACTCCATACGATGCTCAACCCCAGCAAAATGCTCAATGGCCTTGCGAATTGCGGCATCGGGCACGCCATAGGCTTGAGCCAAAGCCGCCGCCGCTGCAATATTCAAAGCATTATGTTGGCCTTGCAACTGACCCATCGGCCAGCCTTCGTTGCCATCAAACCAAATCACTCGGCCTGGAGCGTCATTGGCCCACGTATTGACAATCAGATCATGCTTAGGCAGCACTACCACATCATCAGGGCTTTGATACAGAAAAATTTGTTGCTTGGCTAATCCATAATCGGCCATCGAGCCATAACGGTCGAGATGGTCAGGTGACAAATTGGTGACACAGGCATACTCAGGGCTTAATCCGGCCTCGCCCAAGCCTTCCAATTGCCACGACGATAGCTCAAGCACCACTGGCGTTTTGGCAGTAATCCGTGGCAATTGTTCCAAAGCCGAAACCCGCAAATTGCCCGCAACCACCGTATCAGGATAAACCTCGCGCAACATCGCCCCAGTCAGGGTAGTGGTGGTGGTTTTGCCCTTGGTTCCGGTGATGCCAATAATTGGCGCAGGGCAAAGCCGAAAGAACAGCGTCATCTCCATTTCAATCGCCACACCAGCAGCGCGAGCCAATTGCAAATAACGCGATTCACGCGGCACACCTGGGTTGCGAATCACCATATCGACCCGCTCAAAATCTTGATCACGATGCTCACCCAGCACAAATTCAACTGGTAAGCCTGCCAAAGCCTCAAGCGAGGGCTGCAAAATCTCGGCGCTACGGAGATCGGTCACAATCACATGGGCTCCTTGCTCAAGCAAAAAGCGCGTGACCCCTAAACCGCCACCATGAACACCTAAGCCCATCACCGTTATACGTTTATTGCGTAAATCGAGCATGCATTGCCTTACTTGCTAAGCACTTTGCTATTGAATCAAGCTAACTCTACCAGCAACCTTACGAACGCCCGTTAATTGCCGATCGGCGTTGGATAGGCCGTCGGCAACGGATCATCGGTCGTGGTAAAAGGATTATTGGGCGCTGTCGGCTGATTGGAACTGGTTTGTTGGGGCAAGGCTGGATTCAGCGCCAGCGAAATGCCGATCATCGCGGCAATAATCCCAATCATCACAAAACGCTGGACCACTTGCATCTCCGACCAACCTGCTAGCTCGAAGTGATGGTGAATTGGGGTCATTTTGAAAACCCGTTTGCCAGTGCCAGTAGTGATGCGGGTATATTTGAAGTAGTAGCGCTGAATCACCACCGAGGCAGCTTCGAGCACATAAATAATCCCGACGATTGGCAGCAACAACCACGCTTTGGAAATTAGCGCCACAATCGCCAAGGTCGCGCCCAAGGCCAACGAGCCAGTATCGCCCATAAATACTTGAGCCGGATGGGCATTGAACCACAAAAAGGCCACACACGCGCCCGAAACCGTAAACGAGTAGGTCACCAAATAATCGAAGCGATAGACAAAGGCAATCACGCCAAAAGCGGCAAAGGCAATCGCTGAAGTCCAGCCTGCCAAGCCATCCATGCCATCGGAAAAATTCACCGCGTTGGCCATCGCCACAATCAAAAAGGTCGCAATCGGAATGTACCAATAGCCAATATCGATCACGCCGACAAACGGCACGACCACCTCACCGCCATTATCCAAGCCAAATGGTGTGGGCAGATATAAGGCCAGTGAGGCAAAAAAGGCGATCATCACCAGCCAAACCATTTTGAAGCGTTCGGTCAGGCCAAAGGTTTTCGAGCGCACTTTGGTCAACGAAAGATAATCATCGAACGCGCCAAGAATGCCATAGCCAACCAGCGCCGCCAAGGGCAACAGCATCGACCAACGTCCAACCAAATTGAAAATCACCGTGATGATCACAACCGAGGCGATGATCATCACGCCGCCCATAGTTGGGGTGCCAATTTTGATCATGTGGCTTTGCGGGCCATCAACCCGAATCGCTTTGCCAATGTTATGAGCCTTGAGCCAGCGAATCCACCAGCGACCAAGCACTAAAGTCAAAATAAAGGCCGCTCCGGCCAACAACAACGCCTCAGCCAGTTTGAGCACCAGCGCTCGCTGAATCTCGATCACGACCTGTTCGTTATTCACGCCGTAGCCTCCGGCCTAACTTGCAAGGCATTTGCAACAGCTTCCATGGCAGCAGCACGCGATCCTTTGACAAGGACGTAATCATTCGCTTGGAGCGTCGATTGCAACGCCGCAATCAGCGCAGCTTTATCAGGCAGCACATGCACTTGTTCAGCAGGCAGGCCTACTTCAATGGCTTCTTCGCCAATCCAACGCGCTTTTTCGCCTACTACATATAATTGATCAACCACATCGGCGGCTCGCACCCCGACCAAACGATGACCCGATTCATCGTGCGGGCCAAGCTCGGCCATATCGCCAAATACAGCGATGCGGCGGCCTTGTAGTTCAGCCAATAAATTCAGCGCCGCAATGCAGGAAACAGGCGAGGCATTGTAGGTATCGTCAATCAGGGTTGCGCCGCCAACTGCTGGATATGAGAGCAAGCGCAATTGGGCGCTGCTGCGCAACCCTTGAATCAGCGAATCCCATGAAAGCCCTAACACAATCCCGACTGCTGCCGCCGCCAAAGCCGTGTGCACGCTGTGCAAGCCAATCAAGGGCAATTTGATATGCCATTGTTCGCCACGATAATGGGCATCAAAGCCAATGCCATCGAGGCCACGGCTTTCGATGTTATCGGCCCACAAATCGGCTTCAGGGTCAAGCCCATAGGTAAAAACTTGGGCTTTGGTCACCTGTTGCATCGCCCGCACCCGCTGATCATCGTAATTCAGAATCGCCCAACCATCGGCGGGCAAGGCTTGCACCAATTCGCTTTTGGCCTCGGCCACATTCTCGATCGTGTGCATACGCTCCAAATGCGATGCGCCAACGTTGGTCACGATGCCAATTTGGGGCTGGGCAATCGTTGTTAGCAAAGCCAGATCGCCTTTGTTGTAGATGCCCATTTCGAGCACTGCAATCTGATGTTCTGGTTCAATTCCTAACACCACCAAGGGCAAAGTATTTTCGCTGTTGTAGGAGCGTGGGCTTTTGTGGGTGCGCATGGTTGGTGCAAGCATGGCCGCTAGCACCTCTTTGGTCGAGGTTTTACCAACGCTACCCGTAATCCCCACCACTACCAAATCCTGCTGTTGACGATAGCGCGTCGCCAACCGATGCATCGCAGTCAAGGTCTGATCAACACTAATCAGAAAAAAGGCATTGGCTGGCGCTTCATTGGCAATCTGGCCTTGATCAGGGTCGAGCAGCACAAACGGTCGATCCAAACCAAGCTGGCTGGGATCAGCCAAACGCCCGCGTTGGACTAAAGCCGCCCGAACGCCGCGTGCCGCCGCTGCCGCAATAAAATCGTGGCCATCGACCCGTTCGCCCTGTAAGGCCACAAACAAACCATCAACGCTGGCTTCACGCGAATCGATGCAGGCACTGCGAATTGGCAAATTGGCGAGGGCTGCGGGCAATTGCAGGCGTGGTTCGCTGGCAATTTTCACCCCATCAACGACCGTTTGTAAGGTTAGCATAGGCCTATCTCAAAGCCATGGGTTGCATGGCGCTAATTCATTGCTTATTGGGCTTTTTGGCATTCATGCACCAAATCAGGGTTGGGCGGAATTTGATAATGGGTCAGCAAGCGTTTGAACACGGCAGCATAGACTGGAATCGCCGATGTGCCCCAAATATCCTGGGTACGATCAAGCTTGACCAATACCGTAAAACGCGCATCTTCAATCGGCCCAAAGCCCATCACTGAGCCAATCGTGGCATTTTCGTAGCCACCACGGCCATCGGGAATTGAGCTTGTACCAGTTTTAGCCGCAATATTGTAGCCAGGCACCAAGGGCACACCGCCATTGCCTTGGCGATCGTAATAGCCATTACATGCCGTCCACCACATCTTTTCTTGAAACGCATAGTTATTGTTGGCCGCTCGCACCATCATTTTGGCCACATCCATCGCAACATCAGCATCGATGACTTTGCGCAACACTTTTGGCTCAACCTTGTGACACTCGCCGCGCTCACACCATTCTTGAATTATGTAGGGCTGCATCAAGTTGCCACCATTGGCAAGCGCCGACATCGCCCGCACATGTTGCAGCGGCGTGACGGCAATCCCTTGGCCGTAGCCATTGGTTGAAAGCACGATTGGCCGCCAATCAGCGGTTGATTCAGGCCATTGCACAATCCCAGCCTCTTCGCCACCCAACTCAATTCCAGTTGGCTCGCCATAGCCAAAATCATGCAAGCCTTGATAGAAGGCTTGATCGCCCGCCATTTCGGCATATTGCAAGGCTCCCACATTCGATGAATACAAAATCACATTTTCGGGAGTCATCGGCGAATGGCCATTGGAATCAAAGTTGGCGCAGCAGCCAGGCGCACGGGCAATAAACCCAGGGTCATCAACCACACTATTGACCGTAAAGGCTTTGGCTTGTAATCCAATTGCCAAATTAATCGGTTTGAAGGTTGAGCCAGGTTCGTATTGATCGGTAATCACCGAGTTTTTGTTGTAAATTTCTGGTTGATATTCGGTATAACGATTGGGATCAAACTTGGTGGAAGTTGCCATGGCCAAAATCGCGCCAGTTTTGGAATCCATCACGGTGATTGAGCCGCCACTTGCGCCATGGTTGACTAAGGCATTTTGCAATTCTTCTTCGGCAATATGTTGGGCAGTTGGATCAATCGTCAAAGTGATGTCAGCGCCATCGCGTGGCTCTTGCACGGTTGGCGGCTCGATCCAAATCGAGTTCGAGGCCGAATCGATTTCGGCTTCTAAAGAGCCAGCGACCCCAGCTAACAACGAATTGTTATAGCCCTCAACCCCGCTAATCCCAACATTTTCGTAATTGGCAACCCCAACCACATTCGCCGCAAATGTGCCTTTAGGGTACACCCGCACTGGCTCTGGATTAAGCGTTAGCGCGGTATTTTTGAGCGCCCGAATTTGCTCGCTGACCTCAGGGGTTAAGCGCCGCGCCAAGACCACATATTCGCGATTTTTGGTCAGCAGCAGTTGCTTGATTTCGCTAGGGGCTTTGCCAATCAACGGCGAAAGCAACAAGGCCAAACGATCCGATTCATTCGGGTCGGTCGGGTCATCATCGATATAAGGCGGAGCAACGCCGAGCGTATCGCGATCGACATTCATTGCCAACACACTGCCAGTGCTATCGCGAATGATGCCACGGGCAGGCTGAATTGTGCGATTTTGGCGAAACTCACTCTGCGCCAAACCCGAAAGCTGATCATGGCGTTGAATTTGCACTTCAAATAATTTATGGGCATTGGCTAAAGCAAACACCACACAGATCAGCAAAATTGCGTTGATCCGCCAGCGTGAGAGCAATGGTGGGTTTTGAGGAGTTGGAGCGGTACGTGAGGCCATGCAAGTTCCTCCAAGCAGCAAAGGCTGGAACGGGCGCTAACGAGCCTGAGCCGTCCAACGATGGTGTGGTAGTTCGATAATCAGATATTCGGCTTGGCTTGCGTCAATTGGCTTGAAGCCCAAGGCAGTTGCCCGCTGACGCACAACCTCAAGCGATTGCGATTGTTCAATCTCATAGAGCAACTGGTTATTCTCGCGCTCTAATTTCGTCTGCTGCACTTCGAGTTGTTCGAGCCGAAAACCCAGCGCGGCAATTCGCCCAGTTTGCGCCAAATAGAGCATACACATTAAGGCCACCACCACCGCCAAGGCGATCAGCACGCTAGCGCGACGTTGACGGGTTGATTGGCTGGTGCTGCGATTACGGATGGCACTCAGGCCACCTATTGATTGAGATTGAACCGCCATCAAGCATCCTCCGACAGTTGAGCTATGGTTAAGACGCAAGCGTCTTGGTTAATCGTCGTTCGGCAACCCGCAATTTAGCTGAACGCGCCCGCGGGTTGGCTTTCAATTCTTCGGGTGTGGCCTCAATTGGCTTGCGGCTCAGCACCTCAAGCGTTGGCACATAATCGCAATCACGGCCAACCGGGTAGATACACGAGCGTGGGCCAGTGTTGGCAGCACAATTATGCGGGCAGGCCAAAATTTCAAGCTTGGCTGGAATCAAACATTCACTAGCTTGATCGCGCATCCATTCTTTGACAATCCGATCCTCTAAAGAATGGAAGGTGATCACGGCCAAACGCCCACCTGGGGCTAATAAATTGGTGGCCGCTGCCAAGCCTTCGCGCAACGCCCCCAACTCATCGTTGACCGCAATCCGCAAGGCTTGAAACGTTCGGGTAGCGGGATGGGTTTTGCCAGCCTGACCACCCACAGCACTTTTGACCAAACTAGCCAATTGAGCAGTGCTGGTAATTGGGCTTTTGCTGCGTTGCTCAACAATCCGCCGCGCAATCCGCCGCGAAAGGCGTTCCTCACCATATTCATAAATCAAATTAGCCAAACTGGTTTCATCAAGCTGAGCAATCAAATCGGCAGCACTTTCGCCGCGCGTCGGATTCATGCGCATATCCAACGGCGCATCATACTGAAACGAAAAACCGCGTTCGGGTAAATCGAGTTGCGGCGAGGAAACCCCAATATCGAGTAGAATACCATCGACTTGCTGCCAGCCGTGTTGGGCGGCGAGGCTAGCCATTTGGCGATAATTGCCATGGACAATCGTCGCACGCTCGCCATAGGGGGCAAGTCGTTCACGCGCTGCCGCCAAGGCCATGGGGTCTTGATCGATCGCGAGTAATCGGCCTGTGGGGCCGCTGCCTTCCAAGATACCGCTGCTATGGCCCGCCCAACCAAGCGTGCCATCGATATAGCGCCCATCTGGGCGTAAATTCAAGGCTGCCAGTGCGGCATCATATAAAACTGGAATATGCATACTCACCATCAAACAGCCTAAATCCCAAAGGCGGAGACATGCTCAGCCAAGGCAGGCGCTTCATCGGCAAAACTATCGAGCACCGTTTGCCAGCGCTCAGCCGACCAAATTTCAATAAAACTATCCATGCCCGTAACCACCGCTTGGTTGGTAATTGTGGCATACTGGCGTAAGTTGGGGGGCAACACGATTCGGCCCTGTTTATCGAGGCCCAAATCGCTAGCGCCAGCAAACATCAAACGGCGCAAATTGCGAGCCGAAGGCTGAGTAATTGGCAGCGCGTTAATCCGAGCAGCCAATTCACGCCAAACTGGCATGGGGTAGAGCAGCAAATTTTGGTCGAAACCACGGGTCAACACCAGACCCTCGGCCAAACCAGCCCGAAATTTTGCTGGAATCGCCAAGCGGCCTTTTTCATCAACCGTATGTTCATATTCGCCCAAAAACATGGCATGCTCCCACTGTCAAGGTTTTTTCGCTCAGATGTTCGCCTACAGAATTCCCCACATTCCCCCACTTTGCCCCACTTCGATCGCCATTATAGGCCATGGATTAGGTTTTTTCAACCGCAGGCCATGGCCCAACATGACAAATCGCTAACAGAATTCAGCTCAAAAGGCTTGACGAAGGCTGTTCAAATCTGCGCTAAAATAGGCCCAAAGCATCAAGTTAAATGCCAATTTTGCGCTTGACGCTAGCATGCTCATCGCTATAGAATGAGAGAGCATCTTCCTGAGACGAGGCTCACCATGACAAGGCCGCTCTTGCTGAGTTTTTGCAGTGCGACCATAACCGCGCTCTTGTTTGGATTGGGTTGGCTAGCCAATCTGCCGATGCCTTGGATTTTAGCCTTAGGGGTTGTGCAAGCAGGCATTATGTGGTGGCGCACACCATGGGCTGTTGGCAGTGCCATCAGCATGGCGCTCATCGCATGGTTTGCGGGCATTAATCAGGTTGGGTGGCTAGCACTGTTGGTTGGTGGTTGGTTGGCTCAAGGCGGCTTGCCAGCCCTCATTTTTATTCTGTATCGGTATCCCTACGATATGTCGCGCGAATCGGCCCTGAATGGTTTTTTGGCCAGTGGGGTGTTGTTCAACACGGCGATTAGCGCATTTTGTATGAGCATTGTCGGCTGGCAAGTCGGCTGGATCGAGGAACATTCGTTGGTGGTAACCACAGCATTGATGTGGCTCACCAATAGTTTGGGTTCGTTGATCATCACCTTGCCAATGCTGCGTTTAGGCACGCCATGGCTCTCAACCCGTGGCTGGTTTGGCACGCCCGCCGCTTTGCAACGCAGCATTCATCGCAGCACCATCACCCGTAGCGACGTATTGCAATTGATCTTTATGCTGACCATCGTCGGCCTGATCGGCTGGGGTATCGATCGGGTTGCCTATATTCCTGTGCAATTTTTAAATGTGTTGTTTCTCTTGCCAATCGTGGCCTTTACTGCCCGCCATGGGTTTGATGGCGCATTGCTCTCGGCCACAGGCAGTATGTTAATCGCACTCTCATTTTTCCTCGATGAAACCAGCCGCATGCGCCGCGTTGGCACGATGGGCAACGACCGTGTAGCCTTTGCTAGCATTGTTTTTGAATTAGGCGTGTACTACTTAATTAGCATGATCGGCGGTTTATTAATTGATATTCAACGCGCCGAAAAGCAACGCCTCGCCATGCTGAGCCATGTCAATCGGATTTTCAACCAAGCGCAAAAAGAAGATTTGCTTGATCAATTGGTGCAAACGGTCTGTGAAGCGCTCCAAACCAACGTTGGAATTATGTTTCAATATGATGCCCACAGCCAAAGCCTTAAGCCGCTAGCCTGGCAAATGCCCAAAGATTGCTCAATTGATGTGATCGCCACCGCGCTATTAACGTATTTTCCCGATTTGAAACAGATGACCCAAACCTCGGCCAGCGCCTACCATCACAACGATCGTAATGCAGCCACCAACACCAGCGCATTTTGGCTCGAAACTGGCTTAGTATCGGCCTTACTCATCCCATTGGTTGGACGCAACGGCACCTTGGGCTTGATGGCGCTGTTTGATCAACGACCTGAGCGCTATTTTGGCCGCAGCAATATCAATTTTGCTGAAGCAATTTGTTCGCAAGCAGCGATCGCCCTCGAACAACGCGATTTGATTACCACGCTCCAGCAACAAACCGAGCAACTGAATGCGGTTTCGAATATTACCGCCACACTCAACGCAACCCTCAACCTTGAAGTGGTTTGCCATCGAATCGCCCAGCAAATCGAACGGGTCGTGCCCTACGATTGGGCTTGTGTGGCCTTGGCAACCGAGCAAACCCGCTTTTTCAGCGTACTGATGAAAACTGGCCGTGCCGAAGTTGACCTGCTTGATAAAACCTTGGTGCTTTCACAGGAAATTTGGCAGGATTTTGGGCCGATCGATGCGCCGCCCTATCGCATGATTATGAATTCATCGCCAGTTAGTCGCGCAGCGGAGTTGCGCCAAATTGGCTTGGCGGTAGCACTGTTGGTTCCATTGCGCCGCGATGATCGCTGGCTGGGTGTGTTGGTGCTTTCCAGCTTTGATCCTGATGCCTTTCCACCAGCACACCAACAGTTGTTGCAAATTTTGGCGCGACACATGGCCTTGGCAATTTCCAATGCGCAACTGTACCAGGAGCTTGAGCAAGCCTACCGCGCCAAACAAGAAGCCCAAGATGTGTTGCTGCAAACCGAGCGCTTGCGGGCTTTGGGTGAATTATCGAGCGGGATCGCCCATGATTTCAACAATTTGATTGCGGGAATTTTGGGGCACACCCAATTATTGCTGATCGAAGCGCCCGAGGAGCAACGCGAAGGCTTGGCGGTGATCGAACAAGCAGCGCGTGATGGTCGGCATATGGTCGAGCGGATTCAGCAATTTACCCGTGCTCAGCAGCCCGAAGATCATGAAATGGTCGATTTGAATACAATTATTAATGATGTGATTAAGCTGATTCGCCCACGTTGGCGGAGCCGCCCTGCCAGCACCATGATTCAAACCCGCATTGAAAAAGGCCAAATTCCATTAATTTATGGTTCACCTTTTGCCTTGCGCGAAGTGCTAACCAACGTTGTACTGAATGCGACCGATGCCATGCCCAAAGGCGGAATTTTGACGATCCGCACCGAGCAAGTTGAGGCTGATGTGATTATGGAAGTCAGCGACACAGGCATTGGCATGGATGAAGAAACCCAAATTCGCATGTGGGAGCCATTTTTCAGCACCAAAGGGGAGCATGGCACAGGCCTAGGGCTTTCGATGACCCATGCGATTGTGGTGCAGCATCATGGCGGGCGGGTCGCAGTGCAAAGCGAAGTAGGTACTGGCAGCACGATTTCGCTGGTGTTCCCAATTCCGCGCCCCGAAAGCTCCAACGACCCCTTGCAAGTTGGGGGAGCACAAGCCTTGCAACGGGGCACAATTCTGGTGGTCGAGAGCGATACGCGGGTCCAATCGGCGTTGGCGGGCTTGCTCGAAAGTTTAGGGCACACGGTGGTTTGCGCCGATAGCGGCACCTTGGCGCTCGATTTGGCCTATGCCCGTGATTTTGATGCCTTGATTGCCGATAGCGGCCTGACCGACATCAATGCTTGGGATTTGACCGAACTGCTGAAAACCCGCGACCCGCTGTTGGTGGCCATGCTGTTGACGGTTTGGAATGCGCCCGATCTTGATACTCGCCGCCATGTGTTTGATGCAGTGCTGCCCAAGCCATTTGAATCGCAGGTGTTGGGCGAAACCATCGGTTTTTTGCTGAATAATCGCGCCAAACTAGCCAATAATATGGAGAACTAAGCATGAGTTTGCATCCCCAAGCAGTCCATTTTCCCATTGCACTCTTGCTGGTTAGCTCAATTTTGACCCTCTGGAACGAACGCCGCCCGCACCACGAGCTGGCGATTACCGCTCGTTGGTGCTTGAAAATCGGCTGGTGGAGCAGCTTGCTGGCAGTAATGACGGGTATTTTAGCCGCCGCCCTAGCCTTCGATCAGATTCGCCAGCAATTGACTTGGATCAATAGCCACGCAGTGGTTAGCCTTAGCTTGGTGGCGGTTTATTGGCGTTTAGTGTTAGGCAAGCCATTGCCTGCCGCCGCCCAAAAGCGCCGTCATCTGCTGGGAATTGGGCTAATCGTGCTAGCAGGTTGGCTTGGAGGCCAATTGAGCGAGCGAATCTAAACATTTTCAGCGTTGAATCTTCATCGATCCTTCATCGCCACCCACGAGAATAGCTCTTGCAAAGCGGAAAGTTCTTAGCGACGAAGGAGCAGCAACGATGGATAATGATGATATTCCAGTAGGCCGAATTTTAAGCCGCCGCGAGGCGCTCAAGCTTTTTTCAGCGGTTGGCGCAGGCATGATGTTGGCCGCCTGTGGGAGCCAAAACTCAACTGCGACCACCGCACCAGCAGCCACCGCCACAACTGGTACAAGTGCCGCAACCGCCATACCAACTGCAACGACTGCCGCAACCAGCATTGCCAGTTTGCCATCGTGTGTGGTCAAACCAGAGATGACAGTTGGGCCATATTTTGTCGATGAGCAACTCAATCGCTCGGATATTCGCAGCGAGCCATCGGATAATTCGCTACGGGCGGGCGTGCCGCTGACCCTCAATATCAACGTTTCACAAATTAGCAGCAGCGCTTGTACGGCCTTGGCAGGGGCGATGGTCGATATTTGGCAATGCGATGCAGAAGGAATTTATTCGGGGGTGACTGATGCAGGCTTTCAAACTGAGGGCTTAAAGTTTTTGCGCGGCTACCAAATAACCGATTCTAATGGCGATGCCAGCTTTACCACGATTTTCCCAGGCTGGTATCAAGGGCGCACCGTGCATATTCATGTCAAAATTCGCACCACCAGCAACACCAACGAAGCCTATGAATTTACCTCGCAATTTTATTTCGATACCGCCTTGACCAATGAAATTTTGGCGAATGCACCCTACAAAGCTGGGAGCCAACGCGACACCACCAACGAAAACGATATGCACTACGCCAATGGTGGCGAGCAAATGCTGCTTAGCTTAACCAAAACCAACGATGGCTACACCGCTGGCTTTCCAATCGCGCTCGATTTGAGCGACGCTGAAACTGGCCAAGCTGATCGGTTTGAGCAAATGCAAGCGCCGCCACGCTAGCGTTCCCTCACCCCCTAGCCCCCTCTCCCGCCAAGCGAGCGAGGGGGAATTATTGCATCATGAAGCGTGGCACTCCCCTCGCCCGCCGCCGTGGGAGAGGGGTCGGGGGTGAGGGCATACCATTCATTGCCAACTAAATGAACCGTTACACCAATAGCCAATAGCCATGGTTGCTCTGCGCCTCTGCGTTAAATTCATAATTTCTTTCTGGCCCCTGACCCTACTTCCTAGCCTCAACTCTCTGCGCCCTAATCCCTCAACTTACCCTCGCATCGCCCGATAATAGCCAATATAGTCATCAACCGAATAGCGCTGAATGACTTGGGCGATCACATCGGGCAGCAAATCTTCGAGTTTACGAAAGCGCAAACACGATTTGCCCATATCGAATTTTTTGCCTGCTTGGCTAAATTGCTGCTGCAACCACGCCGCATAGGGTTCATCGTAAGCAACAGGCATTAAATATAACGAATTATAATTTTTCTGGGCAGCCAAAGCGATATAGCTCAACGGTTGGCGATTGTAGGTATTGGGAAAGCGCTCCAAGGGTATTTCATAGCTCAGCATACCCCAATTGCAGGTTTCAACATAGCCCTCGGGCAAATGCTGCAAGATCAATTGGCGCACTGGCTCGATCACACTGTAGCGCTCAGGAGCCAACTCTGCCAGATATTGCTCGACAGTCGTAGCTTTGCTTTGCATCGATCACCTCCATTGATTGATAGCCTGTTGGGCTAAATTTAAATAGCGTTGATAATTGGCTTGAGCCGTAATCAACCAAGCTGGCGGGCGTTGTACCAACCGTTCATCCAAGCCACGTGGCACTTCATACAGGTATCGCTGCCAACGCACAACCCACCAAATCAGCATCAACGTGCGATAAATCTCAATTCGCTGGACAGCCCGTGGGTCGTCGCCAAAGCCACAATAGGCCTGCACAAACCACGACCAATGCTCAGTCGGCACCTCAGCATAGGCCGGATGGGTCATCAGATCAACAATATCAAAGTTTGGATCGCCCCAGCCTGCATTTTCCCAATCGACTGAGACAAAACCTGTGGGTGTTACCAAAAAATTACGCCAATTGCTATCAACCCGACACAAACTCATTGGCGGGCTAGGCAACTCGGGTACAGCCCAAGTTTCTAGCCAGATTAATAGATTTTCGAGCGTAATCGGCAATTGATCAGTCGGAATTTTGGCGCAATGTTGTTCGATCAAAGCCTTGCCATCAGCAACACTGGTCATATTGAGGGTTGCTTTGGGGAGTTCAAATGTGGCTGACGTTTGGGTTATTTGGCGAAGCGCCCAGTAGTGAGCAATTAAGCCTTGCCATTGAGCCGAATCCTGGGGAATGCTCGTCAACGCTGGAAAATCGAGCCATGTTTGCACGACAACTGGCTGGGCAAAATTGGCTTCATCAAGCCAAACTGCCTGCGGAGCCAGCAAATGATTAAACTCAGCTACTATCTGGAGTGATTGATATTCACGCCATGCGCGGCGACGCTCATCACGAATCGTCCACTTAATTGCATAATCGGCATTGGTGGATTGCGCCCGATAGACCCGATTGTTCGCGCCACCAGCAATTGGAGTTAACTGCCAATGCTGCCAACGGGTTGGCTCGACCAACGATTGCTTGGCCAAATATTCGAGCACTTCGCGCAAGCGTTGATCCATAACTAACCTGATTGTGCAGCAGTAACACGGGGCACAGCCAATGCCTGGGCTACCTTGACAATGTTCAATTCGCCATAGGTTTCGCGCACAAAACTGATTAATTGCTGAGTATGCTGGAGTAATTGAGCATAACGAGCATCGCGCAGCCAAATTGCATCGAAGAATTGCGAGGTTTTGTCGTAAAGCTTAAACAATTTGGTCAAATCGCTGCGCTGCCACAGATCACGCATTTCATGATCAAAATCATCGAAAGTCATTTCTTGAACGAGCTGACGCACTTGTTCGGGAGTGTTCTCCAGCAAATCGGCATTGGTATCTTCAAGTAAATCGTGCCAGAGCAGCACAATCGATCCCACCCGACGAGTAGTTTCAGGCAACAAGGGTTCGGCCAAAATCGTCATGGCACACCAAATTGGGTGCATGGCATATGGCGTGCGACCATCCCACAAACGCACTTGATTTTGCGGTGTTCGTGCTTGAAATGTATGCGCTTGAATGGTATGGGCGATCGCCGCCGCTAATTCCGTTGCCCAAATTTCAGTTTCAGGGTTGATACAAACCCCCTCGCTTAGGATAAACGGCGATTCAAGGCGCGTTCGATCCCGCTTTGTAAATTGCTCAAGGTCACAACATCGCCCAAACTAATGCCCAAGCTAACCAAGGTTTGAGCAATTTCTGGGCGAATTCCGGTTAATACCACCTCAGCGCCCAGCAAACGCACGGCCCGCGCCGCCTGCAACAAAGCACTAGCAACTTGGGTATCGACGACTGGAACCCCAGTTAAGTCGAGAATCACCACGCCAGCGTTCATTTGGCTCACACCTTGCAGCAGCGATTCGACAATTTGGGTCGCGCGTGCTGAATCAATCGAGCCAATCAGTGGCATAATCACCGTGCGATCGTTGATTGGGATTAATGGCGTGGAAAGTTCGCGGAGCGCGGCAGCTTGAGCTTCGATAATTTGGCCCTGCATTTGTTCGCGCATCACTTCAGCTTGTTTGCGTTCAGTAATATCTTGCACCAAGCCCAACATGCGAATTGCCACACCATCGTTGTTTGGAATAAAGAACCCACGATCTAAGAGCCAGAGCCAATGACCAGAATGATGTAAAAAGCGATATTCAACCGCATAGGTACTGCAATTTTCTTGGGCAATTTCGAGCAAGCGCAAGGCTTCGGGGGCATCGTCGGGGTGTAAACCAGCAGCCCATGCATCAAGGCTCAGGCTAAATTCGGCCTTGGGATAGCCCAAAATCTTGGTGACCGAATCGCTCCATTCAATTTTATTGTTGGTCACATCGTAATCGTACATCACCAACTCGACGGTTGACATGATCAGATCGAAGCGTTGCCGCCAATCAAACAATTCTTGGGCAATTTGGCGGCGCTCGGTAATATCGAAAAAGGTGGCGATGGCATATTCAATTTGATCATTGGGGTCGTAAATCGGGCGGGCATAAACCTCAATTGCAGTTGCAGGCTTATCGGCATAGCGAAATTCAAGATCATCAAGGTGCACCATTTCGCCCTTGAGGGCGCGTTGGGTTGGCAATTCTTCGCGCGGATAGAGCGTTTCACTGCCAATTTTGTAGGTGCGATAGGTCTCGGTTTGCTGGCTGACTGGCAGCATCACATGTTGGCCGAGCAACTCTTGGGCTTTGGCATTGGCATAATAGGGCTTGCCATCAGGCTCGACCACATACAAACCAACGGGAGTCGCATCAAGAAACTGTTGCAAACGATTTTGCAGACGGCGCAACGCAGCTTCATTTTCGCGTTGCAAGGTAATATCCATCAACACGCCATCCCACAAAATATCACCAGCCTCGGTGCGAGTTGGCCGCGAAGCACCGCGTACCCAGCGCACAACACCATCGTAGACCACACGGCCTTCCCATTGCCAAGGTTCGAGCAACTGGCCCGATTCAACAAACGAACGGATAAATTCTGGCTGATCTTCGGGATGCACCCAGTTATAGAGAGCATCGCGCTCCGAAGTCAGGCGTTCTGGCTCGATGCCAAAGGCTTGGCGAATGCCCTCGCTCACATAGGGAAACTCGCTTGTGCCATCGGGATGCAGCACAAACTGAAAAACCATGCCAGGCACATTCGAGATAATCCGCGAAAGTCGGGCTTGGGTTTCCGTCAGTGAGCGCGAAGCTTGGGCCGCACTGGTTACATCGCGCAACACTGCCACCAAGCCAATGACTTGGTTAGCATCACGCACTGGTTGTTTGATGCTACGGGTGGTAATCAACGAGCCATCGGGCGCATTTGAGCGCTCCTCAAACTCGCTACCAAGGCCACTACGTAAGACTTGGCGATCGTGGCTTTGATATTCTGAGGCATAGGCATCATCGCCCGAACGATCATCGGCTACATGAAACTGCTCAAGCGGCAAGCCAAACCATTCGCGAAAAGCGCGATTGGCATACTCAATCGTGAGATCAGCATTTTTAAACACAATCGCATCAGGCACCGTGTCGAGCATGGCCTGTAAAATACGATTTTCACGTTCAAGCTGAGCCAGCCGAGCAGCTAAATCGACAGATGAAGGCGGGTCTTGGGCCATAGCTGCACTCCTAAAAATCCTTTGGCGATGGGCGCAAACGCGGAAGTAGCTTAATTTTACCATAGACGTTTAGGCGAGGGAATAGTGAGAACCTCAAAAGGCAAAGGGCAAAAGGCA
>NZ_DOPT01000071.1:48819-48960 GCF_003512625.1 Herpetosiphon sp.
AAGGCAAAGGGCAAAAGGCAAAAAAGTTTTAAACGCAAAGACCAAAATTATGCAGCCTCATTTAAAACGAAAGGGTGATTAAGCTTCTGAGCTTTGATTTTTGCCTGTGGGGCTAGCATTTTGACTTCTGATTTTTGCCTT
>NZ_DOPT01000073.1:0-34532 GCF_003512625.1 Herpetosiphon sp.
TGAGGGGGTGCAGGGGGATTAAAGCCCCCTGCGTCTCCCGCCTTGAGGCGGGACGGAAGGGTGGTGATCAATGGACTGTTAACCTACTCTTGATAGCAGAGAGGCTGGGAGTGAGGGATGTTGGGATAAACTATTACAACTAAGCGCTGCTTGGCAAACAACGATGTACAGCAGCATGGAGCATCAGCGATGATTAGCAACCCACCCCGCGAACGAATTCTGTTTGATCAAGGCTGGCGTTTTGCCCTCGGCCATGCCTTCGACCCCGCCCAAGATTTTCAGCTGGATACAAGTCATTTTTCGTTTCTGGCCAAGGCTGGCTATGGCGACGGCGCAGCCTCAGCCAAGTTCGACGATCGGGCTTGGCGTTTGCTCGATCTACCCCATGATTGGTGTGTTGAATTGCCCTTCGATCAACGCGGAACTCACAGCCATGGCTACAAAGCAATTGGCCGTAAGTTTCCCGCCAATAGCGTTGGTTGGTATCGCAAAACCTTTGCAATTCCCGCTGACGATCTTGGGAGACGCATCAGCCTCGAATTCGATGGGGTGCATCGCGATTCTAAAGTTTGGGTCAATGGCTTTTATCTAGGCAACGAGCCAAGCGGCTACACCAGTTTTAGCTACGATATCAGCGATTATCTGAATTATGGCGGCCAAAACGTGGTGGTAGTACGCGCCGATGCCACCACCGAAGAAGGCTGGTTTTATGAAGGCGCTGGCATTTATCGCCACGTTTGGTTGAGCAAAACGGCTCAAGTCCATGTCGCCCGCTATGGCACATTCGTCACTAGCGAAATTCATGAAGCTAGCGCCACGCTCACAATTCAAACAACGGTTATTAACGAAAGCCAACATCCAATCGAATTTAGCTTGCTGGAAACAATCAGCGATCCGGCTGCCAATAATGTGCTGCAAGCCCAAAGTGCCAATTATCAGCTGGCGGCAGGCCAAAGTGCTGAATTCAGCCACCAGCACACGCTCAACAATCCGCAACTCTGGGATCTTGCTAGCCCACATTTGTATCAACTAACCACCACTGTGCTGCTTGGTGAGCAGGCAGTAGATAGCTATCAAACAACCTTTGGCATTCGCAGCATTCGCTTTGATCCTGATCAGGGCTTTTTCTTGAATGGGCGTTCGGTCAAATTGGTTGGCAGCAACCAGCATCAAGATCACGCGGGAGTTGGCACGGCTATTCCCGATAGCTTGCAAGAATATCGCATCAAACGCTTGCAGGAATTCAATCATAATGCGATTCGGACTTCGCACAACCCGCCAACCCCCGAATTCCTCGCTGCATGCGATCGTTTGGGAATGTTGGTGCTGAATGAAAATCGCTTGATGGGAACAAATGCTGAGCATTTACGCCATGTTGAGCAGCTGATCAAGCGTGATCGGAATCATCCTTCGGTGATTTTGTGGTCGTTGGGCAACGAAGAATGGGCGATCGAGGGTACGATCATCGGCGCACGCATCTCCAGCACCATGCAAAATTTTGCCCGTCAATTCGATCATACACGCCTTTTCACAATCGCTTGTAGCGGCGGCTGGGATACTGGTATTGGAATGGTGACCGATGTGGTTGGCTATAATTATATCTTTCACGGCGATATTGATGCCCATCATGCGAAATTCCCATGGCAATCGGGCGTTGGAACAGAGGAAAGTAATACCTACGGTACACGCGGGATCTACCAAACCGATGCCAGTCGTGGGCATTTAGCGCCTTCTCCCAGTGGTGATGGCTACGCCGATACGGAGTTCGGCTGGCAATTTTATGTCAAACGACCATTCTTGGCTGGGTTATTCTATTGGACTGGCTTTGATTATCGGGGCGAGCCAACGCCCTTTGAATGGCCAGCGGTCGCCAGTCAATTTGGCTTTTTCGATTTGTGCGGCTTCCCCAAAGATATTGCCTATTACACCAAGGCTTGGTGGGGCCAGCAACCAGTCTTGCACATTGGCTATCACTGGGATTGGCCGAATGATCTTGATCGAGTGAAAAGCTTTCCAATTTATAGCAATTGCCAAGAAGTTGAGCTATGGCTGAATGGTCAGAGCCTTGGCCGCCGCCCAATTCCCGAAAACGGCCACCAACAATGGGAAGTTGCCTATCAACCAGGCGAATTGTTAGCGCGTGGCTATAACAACGGGGTTGAAGTGCTCAGCGCTAGTTTGCGCACCAGCCAAGCTGCCAGCCAAATTCAACTGGTGCTCGATTATGGTCAATTGCAACAAACAGGTGATCTAGCCGTTGTCACCTTGCAAGTTTGCGATGATCATGGCCAGATTGTGCCAACCGCCAATCAACTACTCGATCTGCAATTAACCGGTTCGGCCAAAATTTTAGGGGTCGGCAACGGTGATCCAGCTAGCCACGAGCCTGAGCAATATCACGCTAGCTATCAACTTTGCCCAATCCAAATTAATGCCGAGCAAACCGTGGCCGAGTTGAGCACAGGTTTGGAGCGAGCGCTAGGAGCCGAAACCCAAGTTTGGCAACCAGCATTCTTGCATCACAACGACGATCAACAGGCTAATCCTCAGGCCTATATTCTGTTGCGTGGCAGCTTCGAGCTACCACAGTACAGCGCTGCCAGCAGCATTCGCTTGTTCAGCAAAAGCATAGCCCACGATTACAGCGTCTATATCAACGGCCAATTGATCATCAGCGATATTGCGCTTGAGCAAGGCGATCAAGCGCTTGAATTGAGCCATGAACTGGTGCACCCAGGCCAAAACGAATATTTGGTGACTGGGCGCTGGATCAAAAAAGTCAATCCTTGGACGTTCCCCAATCGTGAGCCTGGCGTGGTGCAGGTTATCGAGCCAGCCGCCGCTTGGCAACGCCGCGCCTTCAACGGCCTAGCCCAAGTCATCGTGCAACATACTGGCGGCGACCAGCCAATTAGCCTTAGTGCCAGCAACCCTGAGCTAGGCACGGCAACGCTTAAGTTCGATTAATCGTCAGCAATTGGGCGAGCCAGCACTGCTTCTAATAAGGCGGTAGCTGGCTCCTCAATCTCCAACAATCGCTCAATTTGATTGCTCTCCATCGCCTGCAAAATTAATTCGTTAATCCCCCCAACAATTGCCATCGCCAAAGCTGGGGTAATGTGGCGTTTTTGCGGCGAATCGTATTGTTGGTCAGCTCCGGTGGCCCGCAGTAAATCGGCAAAGCGTTGATTGGCCGCCCGTCGCACCTGCAAACCACGTGATCCCGCCGCCAAAATCTCAATAAACAAGGTGCGCATCAACAATGGATGTTCTTTGATCCGTTGCAAATAAGCGCGATGAGCACAGCGCACCCGCGAATGCATATCGTGAGCACCCTCGATCGCCCGTCGAATCACCTCGATTAATTGATCGGTAGCAGCTGTGTAAAGCGCCAACAAACACTCTTCTTTGCTGGCAAAATGTTGGTAAAAGGTGCGCTTGGATACTCGCGCCAAACGCACAATATCGGCAATCGTCGTTTCGGCATAGCCTTTTTCGGCCACTGCCGCCGCCATGCCATCCATTAGGCGGCTACGATATTCGGCCTCTGTTACTTGTTCGGTCATAGCAACCTCGTCGTTGAACCACTCGCTACTCATACTAGCTTAATTTCTTGGTACTTGACAGTACCAAAAGCTGATGATAGCATAAATCCAGTTGGTACTCAACAGTACCAAGATAACTATTTGACAATTCGCGGCGACCTGCACAGGCCAGCATTGCAGCAAGGGAGGCTCGTTTTATGAGTATTTCCAGCCCAATTCGGTATATTCCCCAACCACCAACCCGCCCAATCGTCGGCAATGTGCCCGATATTGGCATGGAAACGCCTGTCCAGAATTTGATGAAATTAGCTCAGCATTATGGGCCAATTTTCCGCGTGAGTTTTCCTAATCGCAGCGTGTTGGTCGTTTCTTCGGCTGAACTTGTGGCCGAAATTAGCGATCAACAACGTTTCGATAAATTATTGCATGGGCCATTAATTCAAATTCGCGATTTTGCAGGCGATGGCTTGTTTACGGCCTATACCGAGGAAGCCAATTGGAGCAAAGCCCATCGTTTATTGATGCCAGCCTTCGGGCCAGCCAGTATGCGTAATTATTTCGACGACATGCTCGATATTGCCGACCAATTATTTACTAAATGGGAGCGTCAAGGGCCAGAAACCGATTTTGATGTGGCCGATAATATGACGCGCCTAACGCTCGATACGATTGCCTTATGTGGTTTTGGCTATCGGTTTAATTCGTTTTATCAACGCGAAATGCACCCATTTGTTGAAGCAATGGTGCGAGCCTTAGCCGAGGCTGGGGCACGCGCCCGCCGTTTATCAATTCAAACGAAATTAATGCGCTCAACCCAGCGTCAATATGAAGCTGATATGCAGTATATGCACGGCATCACCGATGAATTAATTGCTAAACGGCGCAGTTTGCCAAGCAACGAAGTTCCCAACGATCTGCTAGGATTAATGCTCAATGCCAAAGATTCGATCACCGGTGAAGGCTTAGATGATGCCAATATTCGCAATCAACTGGTGACATTTTTGATTGCTGGCCACGAAACCACCAGCGGCCTGCTCTCGTTTGCAACCTACTTTTTGCTCCAACAGCCTGAAATTTTGCAACGCGCTCAAGCCATCGTCGATCAAGTGCTCGGCGATCGGCTGCCACGCTACGAAGACTTGGCCAAACTGGGCTACCTCGACCAAATTTTGCGCGAAACCTTGCGGCTCTGGCCAACCGCGCCTGTTTTTGGGGTTTATGCCAAGCACGATACTAACATTGGTGGCTTTCCGATTAAGCAGGGCGAAAAATTCATAGCCTTATTGCCAACTTTGCACCGCGATCCCAAAGTTTGGCTCAACCCCAACCAATTTGATCCCGATCGCTTTGCGCCTGAAGTGAGGGAACAAATCCCTGAGCACGCTTGGAAGCCATTTGGCAATGGCCAACGCGCCTGTATTGGGCGTTCATTTGCCATGCAAGAGGCCAGCTTGGTTTTAGCAATGATGCTGCAACGTTTTGAATTATCGCAACCGCAACCCTACCAGTTGCATGTCAAAGAAACCCTAACGCTCAAACCTGAAGGCTTGACCGTTCGAGCACGGGTACGCAAAAACATCGTGCGCAGCACCAAGCCAACTCAGCCAAATGTAGCAATTCAATCAAACCCAAATCAAGCCCAACACAATATCCCATTGCTGGTGCTGTATGGCTCTAATTCTGGCTCATCTGAAGCCTTCGCTCGCCGAATTGCCAGCGATGGTGAGGCACGCGGTTACCAAACAAGCGTGGCTGCGCTCAATAATTATGTCAATAAATTACCAACCACCGGAGCAGTGAGCATCGTGGCGGCCTCATACAACGGCCAGCCTGCCGATAATGCCCAAGCCTTCTGTCAATGGTTAGCTGGCGTTGAGCCAAACTCGCTCAAAGGCGTGCGCTATAGCGTTTTTGGCTGTGGCAACCGCGATTGGCAGAGCACCTACCAAGCTGTGCCGACTCAAATTGATCAACACTTGCAGGCCGCCGGAGCCGAACGTTTGCTTCAACGCGGTGCAGCCGATGCCCGCAGCGATTTCTTTGGTGATTTTGAGCGTTGGTATGCGCCGTTTTGGCAAACCCACAACCAAACATTTGCAATCGCAAGCGCCGAAATTAACAGCAAACCACTGTACAAGGTCGAATTACTGCCATCAAGCAGCGATCAGTTGGCCCAACAAACGGGCTTTATGTTTGCTAGCGTGCTCGAAAATCGCGAATTAGTTGATCTCAGCTCGCCTTTGGGTCGTTCAAAACGCCACATCGAATTACGTTTGCCAAACGAACTGCAATACCAAGCTGGTGATTATTTAGCGATCTTGCCGCAAAATCATCCTAGCCTAATCGAGCGGGCTTGCAAACATTTTGGGCTAAAACCTGAACAAACTATAATTTTGCATGCTACACGCGGGGCTGCCAACCTGCCAATTGATCGCCCGATTAGCCTAGGTGAATTGCTGAGCAGCCACGTTGAATTAGCAACTCCCGCCACGCAGCGCGATTTGGAGTTGTTGGCGCAGAAGAATGTTTGTCCGTCACACCAAATTCATTTAGCTGCACTGGCCGCAGATCACGAACGCTATACCACCGAGATTTTGCAAAAACGCCTGAGCTTGTTGGATATGCTTGAGCAATATCCATCCTCAGTGCTTGATTTTGGCGAATTTTTAGAGCTATTGCCAGCAATGCGAGTGCGCCAATATTCAATTTCATCGTCATCATTAGTCAATCCAAACCAAGCCAGCCTAACCGTGGCGGTGGTTGATGCCCCAGCATGGTCGGGTAAGGGCCAGTTCTATGGCACGGGTTCGAGCTATTTGGCCCGTTTGCAAGTTGGCGATCAGATTGCGGTGAGCTTGCGTCAACCACATATTCCGTTTCGCCCACCGAGCGCCAACAGCACACCATTACTGATGATTTGTGCAGGCACTGGTTTAGCGCCATTCCGTGGTTTTATCCAAGAGCGCGTCGCTCGCCAAGGCCAAGGCGAAGCACTTGGCCCGAATGCCCTGTTTTTTGGCTGCGACCATCCTGAGGTTGATCTGCTTTATCACGAACAGATTCAAGCTTGGCAAAAAGCTGGAGTGCTAGAATTTTTCCCAGCATTCTATCGCCAGCCAGTTGGTGAAGTCAGCTTTGTGCAACATCGGCTCTGGCAAGAACGCCAGTATGTGTGGAGCTTAATCGAACAAGGTGCAGTAATAGCCGTTTGTGGCGACGGTCGCTCCATGGCTCCAGCTGTGCGTGAAACCTTGGCGCGAATCTATGCCGAAGCAACTGGCAGCGAGCAAACAGCAGGCATGGCATGGATTGCCGAAATCGAGCAAGCAGGACGCTATGTCGCCGATGTTTTCGGCTAAATCTATGGATCATTACACTGTTTAAGCCGCAAATGCCATTGGGGGGAAGCCCAATGGCATTTATGTTTACTAGATTGAACATCCATGAAATTATGGAAATTGTTTATTGCATGAGCTGCGGGGCACTGCTATACTGCTAGAGTGTCCTCTTAACCTGAAATTCGCCACACACCAAATAACATCCAAAATGTTGCCATCGGTTGTGCAAAACCCGCGAGGATCGAGCGATGCCTGATATTGACGATTCATCACAGCTAACAGATCTGCCTGGATGGTTGCGCAATGGCGGTATTGCTGGGGCTATGCTACAAAGCATTGACTGGGCCAAGCATCCCCTTGGGCCAATTGATCAATGGCCAAGCGCCTTGCAGACTGCACTCAGTATGGTGTTGTATGCACCGATTCCAATGGCATTAATTTGGGCGGCATCGCAGACAACTTTCTATAATGACGACTATATTGAATTGCTCGGCAACAATCACCCCCAACAGCAAGCTCAAACCACAGATCCAGCAGGTTACTTTGGCCAGCACGCCATTTTTAGCGCAATTCAACAAGCCCAACTTGGTCAAACCAAGCTGCTGACAGCTCATTCAATCGATCAACCACAACAACACTGGCTGATCGATTTGTCGTTTAGCCCAATTTATGCGGAGCATGGCACCATTGTCGGGGTGCTCAATACGGTCAATCAGATCAATCGTGTGCCGCAGCTAGCCCAGCCAGCACCAAGTAGCCAAACCCCCTTTTTGGATTTGTTACAGCAGATCGAACTCCCTTTAGAGCAAATACCCAGCTTTCAGCCCGATCAAGACCGAATCGCCCCACTGATCGGCTATGTTGATCGCCATGGCGCTTATCGCTTTAATAATCCTGCCTACCAAGCCTGGTTTCAGCGACCACTCAGCCAAATAACCGGCTCTCGCGTGGCTGAAGTGTGGGGAGAAACCGCCTATCAGCAATTTTATGACCACATTCATCAAGCTTTGCTTGGCCAAGCGGTCGCCTTTGAGACCGTTATCAGCCTGGAAGATCAGCCTATTCGCAGCGTAGCAGTTGAATATCAGCCCGATTTAAACACCGATGGCGAAGTCCAAGGATTTTTCAGTTTCATTAGCGATATCAGCACCAACAAAAAATTAACTGTCGCGGTACAAGAATCCAAACAACGCTTTAATGCAATTTTTCAAACCAGTTCCAGCCCAATGGTCATTACCCGATTAAACGATGGCCTTATTTTAGAAGTCAATGAAAGTTTTAGGCATTTGCTCGGCTATCAACGAGTTGAGTTAGTTAATCAGCCAATTCAAGATCTGAATATTTTTGTTGATCTGAATGATCGTGCTGCGATGGTTCGAGCACTCAAAAAACAAAGCTATGTCAGCGATTATGAATTAGAAATTCGGACTAAATCAGGTGAAACAATTTTCGTGATTTGTTCAATGACATTAATTGTATTGAGTAATAGTTTATGCGGCTTTACGGTTATTCATAATATTAATAATCGCAAAATCTATGAACGTAAGCTCAAAGAGAGCGAAGAACGCTTACAAATCGTGATTGAAAATCTTAATGAAGGCATCGTCTTATCAGATCTTGATGGCAATCTATTTCATTGGAATCGGGTTGCATTGGCGATGCATGGTTTTGCAAACATGGAGGAATGTCGTAGTCGCATTCCTGATTTTAAAGATTTCTATGAAATTAGCACGCTCGATAACCAAGTACTAGAGATTGAGCAATGGCCCATGTCGCGGTTGATTCGTGGCGAAATTTTAGAATCAATCGAGTTAAAAATCCGCCGCATTAACACACCAGTCGTCTGGGAACGAATTTTTCGCTATGGCGGAGCAACCGTCATCGATTCATCAGGCCATTCAGTCGCATTTTTAACGATTAACGATATTACTGAACGTAAATATGCTGAGGAAAAATTACGCTATCAAGCCAATTTACTAGCCTATGTTTCAGATGCAATTATTTCAACTGATAGTAATTATGTGATCAAAAGCTGGAACCGTGCTGCCGAAGAAATTTATGAATGGCAAGCACACGAGGCAATTGGCCAACGTTTTGGGTCGTTAATCCCGACCGAATATATTCATAACGATTCAAATGAGCAAGCAGGCACTCAATTATTTGAACAAGCGTTCTGGCAAGGTGAAGTCTATCAATTCGATCGGTATGGCCAACGTCATCATATCCTTAGTAGCGTTTCGCTGATCAAAAATAATCATGGTCAAATTCAAGGCACTGTGGCAATTAACCGTGATATTACTGCTTATAAACAAGCAACTCAAGCCTTACAAGAGAGCGAACGGCGTTTCAAAATTCTAACTGAATCATTACCGCAATTAATTTGGACCTGTACTCCTGATGGAAAATGCGATTATCTAAGTCAGCAATGGGTGCATTACACTGGTATTCCTGAATCTGAACAATTAGGTACAGCCTGGATTAAACAAATTCATCTTGATGATCAAGCTTCAATTATGCAGGAATGGCAGTATGCGCTTGCTACTCAACAAAAGTTGCACAGTGAATATCGAATTCGTCGTTATGATAATACCTATCGCTGGTTTGATACTCAGGCGGTGCCTTTATTGGGCCATAACGGCGAAATTATTAAATGGTTTGGTGCTAGCAACGATATTGATGATCGTAAACGAGCTGAAGATGCCCAATTACGTAGCCAAAAGATGGAGGCCTTAGGCACGCTTGCTGGCGGAATTGCCCATGATTTTAATAATATTTTGCTAGCAATTACTGGCAATACCCAATTAGCCATGTTTGATCTTGATCCACAGCATCCAGTACAAAATAATTTACGCGAAATTGAGCAAGCTGGCGAACGAGCAACCGATTTAGTCCGCCGAATTTTAACGTTTAGCCGCCAGCAAGAGGTTAAACGTGAAATTGTGCTGCTGCCAACCATTATCGATGAAGCAATCAAATTATTACGCGCTACCTTGCCTGCCATGGTTGAAATTCAGGTAAATATCGTTGGGCAAATTCCGGCAACCGCAGCCGATCCAACCCAAATTTTCCAGATCATTATGAATTTAGCGACCAACGCGGCTCATGCGATTGGCAATAATCGGGGATTAATTGAAATTCGCTTGGATTTAGTCCATCTGACTGCTGAATTATCGCGTACAATTCCAAATTTACACGAGGGCCATTATGTGCGGCTATCGGTGAGCGATAACGGTTGTGGCATGGATAAAGAAACCATCAAGCGGATTTTTGACCCATTTTTTACTACCAAGCCGCTGGGCGAGGGCACAGGGCTGGGATTATCAGTCGTTGATGGAATTATGAAGGGCCACGATGGGGCGATTACGGTTTATAGCCAAATTAACAAAGGCTCAACCTTCCGGCTCTACTTTCCGGCGAGCAACCAGCTACCAACCCCAACCCCACCGAAACGTCAGATCGTCTCGGAAAACGGCTACGCGCATATTTTGTATATTGATGATGAACAAGCCTTAGTAACCTTGGCAGTTAAAATGCTCAACACCTTGGGCTATGGCGTAAATGGCTTCACTAACCCTCAAGCAGCCTTGGACTATTTTCTGCGCGACCCCAGCGCAATCGATGTGGTGATTAGCGACGTTTCAATGCCGCACATGTCGGGTTTTGATTTGGCGAAACAATTATTGGCGATCAAGCCCAATTTACCAATTATTTTGACCTCAGGCTATGTGCGGCCTGAGGATTACGAACTAGCTCAAGTTTTGGGCATTCGTTCATTGATTTTAAAGCCACATACCTACGAAGATTTAGGCTATACCCTCGCCCAAATTCTTTAGACCCAAGCCATTGAAATTTTTTAACGGTTCTTTACCCTTAACTCATCTGCTACTCATCCAAGTAGCATATTATCATCCTCGGAAACCACGCTCGGTACAAGGAAACAGCATCAACAATCGTGACGATGAAAAGACCTTGGAAGGAGATAACTTCATCACCTTCGACCATAAACCGACGAAACCCCTCCTGTGATGGGGTCACACATCGCAGAACGATTCAAAAATCCCCATTCGCCGCTATCCCCCCCTATGGATAGCGGCGAATATCGTTTAGCGTTTGCTCATGATCCGCCGCGACCACGCTGCCAAGCGCTTAGACACCGAGCGATAGGGCGGTTGAAATAAATTTACTAAATTTAAGCCGCCAAGTTGAAATACCGCTCGTTCATGCGAAAATGTTTTGAAGCTGTAAAAGCCATGATAATTGCCAATGCCGCTCTGGCCAACCCCACCAAATGGCAAATTCGGATTAACCACATTCAGTAAAACCCCGTTTATCATACTGCTGCCAGCCGGAATTTCGCGTAGCAGCCAGTTGATAATCGCTTGATTCTCGGCAAAAATCGCCATGGTCAAGGGCTTGCCGCTAGCTCGCGTCGCCATAATCACTTCATCAATTTGGTCGTACACCAAAATTGGCAGAATCGGCCCAAAAATTTCTTCCTGCATAATTGCCATGCTAGGTTTAACGTTGGTCAGCACGGTTGGCGCAAAGCGTGCAGGATGATCGGTCGATTGGCCACCCAGCGCGACCAACGCCCCTTGGGCTACCGAATTATTGACCAAACCACGCAGGCGAGCAGTGGCATTAGCATCGATCACATTGGCCAAATCGGGCGATTGCAGGCGGGTATAATCGCCTTTGCCGTAGTTACGCTCAATTTGTTTAATAATCAGTTGGGTCAAGGCTTGAGCTTGCTCACGCTGAACCCAGACATGATCAGGCGCAACACAGGTTTGGCCGGCATTGACAAATTTGCCCCACACAATCGCCTGTGCAGCACGTTTCAAATCGGCTGAACGATCAACAATCGCTGGCGATTTGCCACCCAGTTCTAGAGTAACCGAGCTAAAATGCTCGGCGGCGCGTTGCATCACATATTGGCCGATTCGTGGGCTGCCCGTAAAGAAAATATGGTCGAATGGCAAGTCGAGCAATGCTTCAGCCGTATCAACATCGCCCACAACGCTGGTAACATGCTCAGGTTTGAAGGCGGTAGCAATAATGTTTGCTACAACTTGAGCGGTATGTGGCATGCGCTCCGATGGCCGCACAATCGCACAATTCCCAGCCGCCACTGCCCCAATCAAAGGCATAAGTGCTAGTGAGAGCGGGTAATTCCACGGCGCAAGAATCAGCACAACGCCGCGTGGCTCATATTGAATCCAACTTTTGCTGCCCGTTAGCATGGTTGGGGTTTTAACTCGTTTGGGCTGCATCCATGTTTCAAGCCGTTTGATAGCAAAATTGATTTGCTCGATCACCTGCTGAATTTCGGTGGCCTCAATTTCAGCCGCTGGTTTGGCAAAATCGGCCTGCAACGCCGCATGAATATCTGGTCGGGCTTGTTCGATCGCCCGTTTAAATTGCTGTAAATAGCCAATGCGCTCAGGTGCACGGCTGGCAGCGATTCGCCCGCGCTGGGCCTGCAACGCCGCAAATTGCCCATGAATTTGCATGAGGTTCATTGATTCCTCCAACACAACATTTCCACATGCTATTATAAGCGAGCTTTGGTGGCAAAATAAAAATCGCTTAAAACCACAAACGGCCCAGTCGGGCCGCTTGCAGGAGAGAAGAGTGTAGAGGAGGAAGAATTTGATCGTAGTATCAGGCCTGAAGCTTACGATCAACCTAACGAGCAAAATTCCCAAAATTCCCATTCAGGCCTAGTCCTGAGAGGGGAAAACGAACATCAAAAGGCAGAAGGCTAAAATCAAAAAGCATCAAGGCTGGAACTGCGAAAAGCACAAAGACCGCCAAAGTTCAATTAATAAATAACTGAATTGTCAACAAATGCCATAGAATGATAAAGCCAATATTCGCGCTCTTCGTGTCCTTCGCGGTTTCAAAACTTCGTGCGCTTTGCGTCCTTCGTGGATCATTTTGATTTCTGCCTTAGAATAATCAAATAAATCTGTGCCAATCTGTGGCGAAAAATGAAACATTCGCGCTCTTCGCGTCCTTCGCGGTTCCATCCTTCATCCTTCATCCCTCATCCTTCATCCTTCGATTACCTGTCATCAAGCTGTAACCCCTGCATCCTCTCAGCGAGCAGGCTTTTTTCTATAATAAAGCCAGATGCTATTGCTATGGAGGTTGGTTATGCAGATTGTCTTTTTATTGATGAGTGGCGCATTATTGCTTTTGGCAGTACTGCTTTTGTGGTTTGTGCCGCATTTACTGGGCCAGCAAGAACATCGCGCCAAGCAAGAAACCCAGCAACTCAAAGCCTTGTTAAGCGATGTTTTGGGCGAACAAGAAGTGGTGGCACGTCGTCAAGCCCAACTCGGTTCATCGCTTGGTCATTTACAAGACCAACTGGAAACGCTGCACACTTCGTTTCCGGCTACGGTTGCCAAATTAGCGGCTCAGCCTGCCGATTTTAGCCGCCCGTTGATCGAGCACCTTGATAATCGGCTGAATAATTTACATTGCCAACTTGATGGCTGGATGAACGAACGTCGCCAGCATTCTAAGCAAGTCAGTCAGCAAGAAAACGAATCGTGGGCCTATTTAATGAGTTTGTTGGGCACAATGCAAGATCAACTAGGCGATGTTTCGCAGCAGCGCCCGCGCCGACCCTTGCGCGAACCACAGCGAGTTGAGTTTGGTTCTTCGGCTGTCGTTGAGGATTTACGCGATGAGGTCGAGAGTTTGCGGGCGATCTCCGAAGAAATTGCCGCATTGCAATGGCGGTTGCGGCGCACGGTTGCGAGTGCCAGCAAACCCAATCATCCACATAATCAACAGCAACCAATGAGTTTGCTAGGTGCCAATGAACCAGTACGGAGCGTGCGCACGCTCTAAATCATGCCAACAATCTGCATACACCAAGCGCCCATGATCAACATCGTGGGCGCTTGGCTTAGACCGATTAAAGCGAATAATCATGGGCAAGATTGCAGAGTGGCAAAACCTCACTACGTTTGACCCGCCGTCGATGGCGTGGGTTTGGTGCAACGTCGGCATTCGCCATATATTCGCGCAGTTTACCGCTAGCAATCAAGCGTAACACGCGTTGCGTGGCCACATTACTGCCAACCAACATCGCATCGGGGTAAAGCAAGCGGGCCGCCTCAGTAATGGTAATTAAATCATCAGCATCGAGCCATGCCAGCACCGCCCCACAGACCGCTCCAATCCCAGGCTGGGTCCAAAATCCGGCAGAAATAAGCGGTTCTGCGCTCAAGGGAGCCTGCCACAACAGCCGACAAATATCATCAAGCACACCTTTAATTTCAAAATACCGTGCTACCCCCGCAGTTTCACGATCAATTTCGCCATTGGCAACCGCCACCAGCAAGCTCAGTTCTTGCTCCAAAAGACTAGCTTCCGCTCCCGAATTACCCACCGCCCCACCCCACCAAAGATGCTCAGCCAAACGCTGTTGAGTCTGCATTACAGCGGCCAGCGTGGTTTGCACAATCGTTGCTTGATCAAAATGCATACGCGATCCTCAATCATCAATAATATACGTATATTACATCAATATACGTATATTATCAAGCAAATCGGCAAATACTGATTGATCGCTAGCTAAAACATTTACTCAAAAAAATAACTACAATTTCGCTATATTTAACTATTGACAATACTGTGCAATACACAGTATTATAAAAACCATGATAGTACAAGCAACAGAACAAGAGGGATACGAAAAATTATCCCAAGAACTACGGCGGGGAGTGGTGATATTGGCGGCGTTGAGCCAACTGCAAACGCCCCAATATGGCTACTCGCTGATTGATCGCCTGACGGAACGGGGCTTTAGCATCGACCAAGGCACGCTCTACCCACTGTTGCGGCGCTTGGAAAGCCAAGGTTTTTTAGACAGTATGTGGAATGTTGAAGGCTCACGGCCACGCCGCTACTATGTGATTAACCAAGCAGGTCGCACCCTGCTAGCCCAATTGAGCCACGATTGGCAAAGTCTAGCCGAAGTCATGCAACGCTTATTAACCAATGAAGGAGCTTGAGATGGAACTAATTGAACGTTATCTTGCAGCAGTTAGCAATTATTTACCTGCAAAACAACGCAGCGATATTTTGGATGAGCTACGTTCTTCGATCTATGATAGCCTTGAGCGCAACGATCAAGCGCTCGACGATGAAGCGGCTGTTGTCGCAACCCTACAAGCGCTGGGCGAGCCAGCCAAAGTAGCGGCGGCGTATGGTAACAACCAACAATATTTGATCAGTCCAGCACTGTTTCCACAATTTCGATCGGTGGTGTTGCTGGTATTTAGCATTATTATCGTTAGTCAGCTTGGTTTAGCCCTGCTGGCAACGATCGGCAATTATCACCTGAATATTGTCCAAGTTGCCTGGAACGCCATCAGCAATCTGCCAGCAACCTTTGGCTTGATTGTCGCGATTTTCTGGGGCGTACAAAAGCTTGAAATTGAGGCCGAAACTGAGCCGAAAAAGCCGTTCGACCCACGCAAATTGCCAGCAATTACTCTCGCTAACGAGAAAATTAGCCGTAGTTCGCAACTGATTGGGATTGCAGTTCAGGTTATTTTGTTGGGCTGGCTGATGCAATTTCAGGCCGAAGGCGGCTTCCGCTGGGTTGATGGCAGTGGCTTGTTTGAAAACCCAGTGATTAGTCAATATTTTGCCTTGGTGGTCGTTGCCAGTATTTTCAATGTGGTCGTTGATCTGATTGTGATGTGGCGTGGAGTTTGGCAAACCAGCACCCGTATCGCCTCACTAGCCGCCAGTGGCTTTAGTTTAATTGTGTTGTTCCTGTTGATTCGCGGCCATGCTGCCTGGCTGACCAACGCAGGCTATCCCAATTCATTACGTCAACTAATCCGCCTTGGTGAGCTAATTCGCGAAAATAACCCGGCAATTGGCATGAGTTCGTTCTATTATGGCTTATCAATCACCGCCTTTTTCGTAATTATCGACGCAGGCTACACGGCTTACAAGCTGTACCAAGAGCGTAGCCAAGCCAAATATAACAACAATATTGCTCCAGCAAGCTAAACAGCGCAAGCCAACTTTGTGGCATAATCAGCGCAGATGAGTTTTTCAGCTGAGGAACGCTGCATGTCGCGTGAGTATCCAAATCAACCACTAATTGGCGTAGCCGTGATGGTTTGGCACAAACAACAAGTGCTGTTGGTGCAACGAGCCAAGGAGCCATTGGCTGGCCAGTGGAGCGTTCCAGGTGGAGCAATCGAGTTGGGTGAAACGGTCGAGGCCGCTGCCCGCCGCGAAATTCGCGAAGAATGTAGCGTTGAAATCAGCCAGCCACGCTTTATCACCGCCGTCGATGTGATTCATCGCGATCAAACGGATCAGGTGCAATATCATTATGTCTTGTTGGAGATGCAGGCCGAGTGGCTAAGCGGCGAACCACAGGCAGGCGATGATGCGCTTGCGATTGCTTGGTTTGGGGTTGACGATCTTATAGGCCTCGATATTCACCCTGAAACCCGATGGCTGGTCGAAACTGTCGCCGCCCAACGCCTCGATTAAAGCGAAAACCCCCGTTGGATTAGCTCAACGGGGGTTTTGCAATCTAGAAATAGCCTAATTCATCTTTGGCATCTTGGCTCATCATTTCGGGGTTCCAAAATGGAGTCCAAACCAAGTTGATATTCACATCGTTCAAGCTTGGATGAATCACTTCCAGCGCTTTAACTTCTTTATGCGCTTGGTCGATAATTTGTGGTCCAGCTGGACAAGCAGGCGTTGTCAGGGTCATATCAACCACAACTTGGCGGCCTTCATCGCGAATATCAACATTGTAGATCAAGCCCAAATCAACGATATTCACCCCAATTTCGGGGTCAACGACGTTTTTGAGCGCTGAACGAACCATATCATCACTAAGCATTGAGTTTCCTTCCTATCGTCCACACCAATTGGCGTGATTAATTTGAGAATGTTTCAGGCGCGGTCTGGGTCGGGGCGTTTTCGCCAAGCTCAGCCCGAATCTGATCGTTACGATATTTTTTGATCGCTGCCTTGAGTGTGCCCAAAGCCAAGGTTGCGCAACGCGGGCGCGATTGCACCACCTCACGGCCCAACTCATCGATCATCCAATTAAAATCCAAGGCTTCAATCGCTGCCAATGCTTGGCCCTGCATTTGTTCGAGCAAAATCGAGGCGGCGGCTTGGCTGATCGTGCAGCCCTCGCCAACAAAAGCCAGATCTTGAATTGCATCGTTAGCGGCATCGACCTTAAGATAGATTGTTACGACATCGCCGCAACCAGGATTACCACCAGGCATGGTCACATCCGGATCGGCCAATTCGCCGCGATGGCGCGGTTGTTCATAATGTTCGAGCAAAAACTCGATAGCTTCTTGGCGATCCACATTCGCCTCCATAACTGGTGCTGATTTCTATTTCTATTGTACACGATTCTCCTGCAAAATTGGCTAGCTAAATAGCAAAACACCACCCGCAACGAGTGGTGTTTGTAGAACGCTAACGGTTTGTAGGTTTAGCGGCCAGCAGGCAGGCTGTTGGCTGGGTTCTTGGTAGCGCTATCGACAACCCCGATATTTAGCGGAATTGAGCGCTCGAAGCTGCTGCCATCGGCGGCAGTACCAGTGACGGTTACGGCCACTTGATACAAACCAAAGGCTTGCGGGCTAGTCAAATTCAGGCTAGCGCTATCAACACCTTTCGCCGAGAGGCTACGGTTGGTTGGCAAAGCGCTGTGCAATTCTGTACCTTGAGGTGTGCCAGTCAATTGAGCCTTGACACTCAAGCCTTGGGCATTGGCAGCATTGACCTTCAAGCCCAAGCTTTGGTTTGGCTGAGCCAACAAGCTAGCGGCATCAAGTTGCACGTTCAAGTTGCTATCCAATGTGGCGTTGAACAGATAGGCGGTATCGGCCTTGCCACCGCTGACCACCACCGACCAAGCACCGCTCGCTGGAGCAGCAACTTCGGCGCTGTAGTGGTAGGCTCCACGGAAGAATTCTGTATCAAGCACTGGCTTGTTGGCAGCATAGCGGTTGCCTTGGGCATCAACAAAAGCTACATCGAGATCAGCACTATTGCTGACAAAATCGAAGTTGGCGGTTTTTACCCCAGTTTCAAGATTGAAGCGAATGCCACCACGGCTGGCGTTTTCGAGCATCCCACCACGCAAAATGCTATTGGCATTGATCGTAGTTGCTTGATCAACAACTGGGCTGTTAGCGCTATTTTCGCTGACTTTGCTGCGGAAGGTTCCGCGCACGCTTGGCTCGATTGAACTCCAAACCACGCTGCCCAAACGAATATTGTCGTGGTCGTAGTTGCGGGTAAAGAGCCGTGAATATTGGCGAGGGTGAATTGAGCTACTGACTTGCACCACCCCGTCATTATCACCTGAGATATAGGCTCCGCCAAACCACATGGCCGAGAAAGCTGGGCCATGGTTGGTGCCACCAGCGGTGTGGAAGCGCACATTGCTATAGTTGGCGCTGCCATCAGTTTGCGAGCGGAAGTTGCTCATATAGGCAGTTTGCATTGAATAGGTGCCATCATCGCGTTGGCCCAGCAACGAAGCCAACCAGCCAGCCCACCAGCTATACGCCAAGTCGGCCAATTGTGAACCACGATGTGGCGAGCTGAGGGTAACAATATTTTGCACCTTGCCACTTGCACCATAGTGAATCACAGCACTGTTGGTATCGACACCACCTTTGCTATGGGCGATAATGTTAACCGAGCTTACTCCATAATGACTTAAAATAACATCTAATTGGCGATTCAAGGTTGCGCCATTGACCCAAATTGATGAGGCAGGGCCATCAACTTCGTCGTCAATACTCACAAAGGCGGTACGATAACCAGCCGCATAGGCTTTATCATACATATCGTTCGTGCCATGGTACATGGTTGCGCCCCACCAGTTGGGAGCCTTGCCGTGTAACCCATGGACAAAGACCAAGACTGGCTTGCTGCTGCTGTTGGCTGGCACAGCACCCACCCAAACACGGCCTTTACCAGCACCATTGACTTCAGCAATAATACGCGGAGCTGGCGCAGCGGTTAAATGGGCTGCTTGGGCTTGAACCGACTTGTGTGGAAGGCTAACGGTGGCCAACATGAGGGCGATCAGGGCCAAAATAACTGCAATCCGACGCTTCACGAACGACTCCTTTGCATTGCTCATCGTCACTGACGAACGACCATAGAGAGAATCGACTGGCGGATATATGGGAGAAATCGGTGGATGACTATAGCATAACGCAGAATGTCAAAATAGTCAAAATTTTATTAATAGAGTGTATTTGAGGAGTATTTGGCAATGAATCAGCATCTCTGGCAGGTTGAATGGCTCCAACAATTACTGCAACAACCGCATATCGCCCTCAATCAGCCAGCCATCAAGCAGCTTGTCCATGCCAAAGGTGGTCTGCATCCATTATTGCAATGGCTTTGCCAACAACCATTACAGCCAGATCAACAACGCTTGCTACAATTGATTGTGGCCGAGCCTCAACGCAGCATCGCCTATTATGCCGATAGTTTAGGCATTCATGCGACTACCTATCATCGCCATTTCAAAAAGTTATGTCAATATCTACTGACGCGCCTAAATGATGGTATTGCCGAACCGCAAGCCAGTGCCAGTTTTAACCTGCCAATTCCACCAACCCGCTGCTTGGGCCGTGGCAATGAACAACAAACCATCAATCGGCTGTTTGCCAAAGGCCAACGCTTAATCAGCATTTTGGGGTTTGGTGGGGTGGGCAAAACCCGCTTGGCATTGGCAATTGCCGAAATCCAGCAGGCGCATTATCGCGATGGCGTTTGTTTTTGTGGGCTAGCCAGCATCAGCCAGCCGCAATTGGTTTTAGCAACGATCGCCGAAGCACTTGGCGTAGCGATTGGCCCACAACAAACCCCTGAAAAAGCGCTACAACAATTCCTTGCTAAGCGCCAAATCCTGCTAATTTTGGATAATGTTGAGCATGTCGTTGAAGGGGTTGCCGCGATTGGTCAGCTGTTGCGCGAAGCACCACAGTTGCAAATTTTGGCAACAAGCCGTGTACCGCTCAATTTATATGGCGAATATATGCTGCAACTTCAGCCGTTGGTCGTGCCAACCAAGCCAATTGCCAGCCAAGATTTAGCTGAAACGCCAGCAATTGCCCTGTTTATTGAGCGTGCTCAAAGCCATGCTGCTAGATTTAGCCTCGATGACGCTAGCCTTGAAGCCATCCGCCAAATTTGTAGTCAACTTGAGGGCTTACCTTTAGCACTCGAATTAGCGGCTGCGCATACCCGGGTACTTTCGCCGCAACGCTTAGTTCAACAATTAAGCAACCATGTGCTTGGCCTCAAAACCAGCATCCGCGATTTGCCCGAACGTCAACGCAGCCTGCGCAACCTGATTAGCTGGAGCGTCGATCTGCTTGCGCCAAGCCAGCAACAAGCCTTGCAAGCCTTGGCAATTTGGCCCGCTGGCTGGACGCTCAGCAGTGCGAGCTTTGCGCTTGATCTAGCCGAGGATGATCCGGCACTCTACGACATTTTGGCAAACTTGGTCGATCATCATTTGATCATGCAAGTGCCTCATGCTGAGCGCTGGGTTTTGCACCCGTTTGTCCGTGAATATGTGCTCGAACAACTAGCGCCAGCCCAACAGCAACAATTTGCCCAGCAACATTTGGCGTGGGCTACCCAACTGAGCGAGGCCTTTAACCAGCATTTTGCCGCTGCCCAACAACAATGGCTCGATTTATTCGAGGCCGAGCACGACAACCTCCGAGCAGCCTTGGCTTGGGCCAGCAGCAACCACTACCCGATTGCTGCATTGAATATTGCCGTTAATAGTTGGCGTTTTTGGTGGGCACGCAGCTATTTCAATGAAGGCCAACAATGGCTGGATCAAACATTAGCCCAAGCCACGAGCCAAACCCAAAAGCTTGAGCCAACCCTGCATTCACGCGCCTTGAATGCCTGTGGAGCTATTGCTTGGAGCCGTGGCGATATTGCAGCAGCCCAAGCGCATTTTAGCCAAAGCCTCGCCCTCTACGATGCCAACAACAACCCAATTGGCGCGGCGATGGTGCGCAATAATCTAGCACTGGTGGCAATTAAACAGCAGGCCTATGCCCAAGCTGAAAGCTTATTTGAGCTGAATGCAGCAGTTTTTGGTAGCACGGTCGAACAAGCTGCAAATTATGCCGCAACCTTGAGCAATTTGGCCATGTTGGCGCGTTATCGTGGCGATTTGGAACGCGCCTATGATTTGGCCCAGCAAACCCTCACCCTACGTCAAACCCTCAATAACCAGTGGGCAACCGCAACGTCATTGACCAATTTGGGTGCGATTAGCCTACAACGCGGCGAATTTCAGCCAGCCCAACGTTATTATCAACAAAGCTTACAGGTGTTGCACCAACTTGGCGAGCGCGAAAGTATCGCCGAATGTTTGGAGGGCTTGGCAATTTTGGCAATTCAAGCAGGCCAATACCAGCTTGGGGCACAGCGCTTGATTGTGGTCGAACACTTACGCGAATCAATCGGCGCACCCCGCTCTGAGCCAGAGCAAGCCCTCCTAGCACCATGGATCAGCCAACTAGAGCAGCAGCTTGACCTAGGCATTCGTCAACAACTCCGCCAACAAACCAGCCTTGATCGGCTCGAATCCATGATCGAGCAAGCGTTGAACGAGGGGGTAGAGGCTAGGGGTTAGGGGTCAGCCGCTAGGAGTCAGACATAGAGCAAAAGATCTGTGGTTTTAACGCAGAGGCGCAGAGGGAACATGGCAATAGGCAGATACGATCCCTCACCCCAACCCCTCTCCCACTGCGGCGGACGAGGGGCTTCTAGATTGGTGGTTCCCCCTCGCCTGCTCGGCGGGAGCGAGGGCTATACGATCCCTCACCCCAACCCCTCTCCCACTGCGGCGGGCGAGGGGCTTCTAGATTGGTGGTTCCCCTCGCCTCGCGTGCGGGAGAGGGAGCTAGGGGGTGAGGAAAAAAAATTTACTGCCAACCTTATGAGCACTTAGCTGGAGCGCTTCGCCCTCACCTCACACGCATCTGCAAACGTCCGCAAGCGATAATCAAGCCGATAATCAAGCTGATAACCACGTCGCAGCGAGCCGTTAATAATTCGCATCGCAAATTCTTCAGGATCGAACGGAAAAATCATATACTGTTCAAAGATGACGGTTCCATCAAAAACGAGATCGTTCACAAGTGCTTTTGTTATGCGGCGTTGTCTCAGAATATAGATATTTAACCATTGCTGTTGCTCAATTGATAGTTTAATGGGGTGCTGCCCCATATACCAAATTAATACTTGCACAGATTTAGGCTCAGAATCAGCAGGAACCGCATCAAGCAGCACTAAATCACCACCTAAGAGCGTGCACACGCTTTGCACAGCTTCGATTAATTCAGTGTCATGACTGCCATACAAGCCAATGTGCAAACTCATCGACAACTCGCGAATTCGATAAGAAATTTGCGATAGCCCATAGCCTATTACCCTATTTCGCGTTCTTCGTGGCCTTCGCGGTTTCGCCCTTCGTGTTCCTCGTGCTCTTCGTGGATCAAACATTACTGCGGTGCATCGGCGAGCACAAAAATATCTAAATCGCGGTCGCTATTGATCAATTTGGTTAGCAACGAGCCGCCACGCAGCTCGTCCCAACGTGAGCGCACAGGTCGCCCAATAAAGATCCCAGTTGCATGTTGCTCATGGGCCACTTGCAACATCGCCGCCGCTACATCTTTTTCCTCGATAATCACCACTTCATGGCACAACTCTTCGGCATAATCGAGATGTTCACGCGCCGCCAAACGATAGCCACTCGAGCCACCGCCAGGCGGGCGAATATGCACCCCAATCAGCAATGCGCCCATTCCATAGGCCAAGTCGGCGGCGCGTTGCAGCAAATACATCGCACTAGGATTAAAGCCAATGCCCACCAGCCAACGCGGGCGTTCGGCACTATCGCTCAGTGGGCGGCGAATTTCCAGCAAAGCATGGGTGGCAGCACGGAGTTGATTGAGCACATCAAGCCGCAACGCAGTCTGACGGGCCTGCTCAGCATCGGGTGGTGCAAGCAAAATGCCCTCATCCAACTGGCGAATAATATCGGTTGGCTCAGGGTCGATCAACACCAGTTCGCTGGCCTGCTCCAAGGCACTTTCAGGGATAATCGGACTAGGCGTGATGTTGGTTAGGCGGGTATAAATTGGCGCAATCGTGGTCAGATTATAGGCATAAATTGTTGACCACACCGCAATACCGGCCATGCGCAATTGCTCAACCAACTGCAATGGCTCAATCGGCTGATTGGATAGGCCATGTTGATGGGCTAAATTGCCTAGCACAATAATTTGGGGCGGGTCGTTGAGGATTGTCGCTAGATCAAGCGCCTCGATTCGTTGATTGTTCTGGCGCTCATAAATTAACGGTAAAGGCCGCAAACCACGGGCAAAATCGCATAGATAGTCGCTCGAAGCATTAAAGGCAATCCCAACATCATAGCCTTGTGCCGCTAACAACTGGGCATCGGCCATCAAGCGTCGGGTGCAGCCAATGCCTGGCGCTAAGCTCAAATAAATGCGATGTTCGCCATAACGGTATGAAGCGGAATCAGATCGCATGGAGACCTCATTGGCATGAATTGAGCTTTAATTATACTCGTTGCGTCAATCGCGTGCCAAGAGCATTTCAGGCAAAACTCGGACCACTATCGGGCGGCCTCGCAAATCGCGTTGGCCATAGAACAAAGCTCGTCCAGCTTCTAACTGCTCAACCTGCTTGGCCAAGGTCGGGTTAGCCAAGCCAAAACCCAGCAAAAACGCCCCAAAGAAGATCGTAAATGCGCCACCAAAGGTATAGCCGCTGGCAAAAGCCAAGAATGCCCAAATTGCCCAGACCCAAATTGGTAATGGTTTAAGTGTTGGCAAAGGCTGAAAATCGCGGGCAGTCTCAGCCTTCAGCAAGCGTTCGCGCAGTTTACGCCAATTAATCTTGGTTTGGTAAACATAAATTCCAACTGGAATGACCACGCCAATCGCCAGCATGCCCAGCAAATCATTCAGCTTAAAGCCAAATTGGCTAATTTCCGAGCCAAGAAACAGCAGGCCAAGCGCGATCAAAACAGCACCAGCAATACTCAGCCAACGCCCAACTTGGCGTAATTGTTCAGTTAAGCGCATCGTCTGCTCCTATGGTTGTACTTGATAGATGATCCAGCTATCGGCTTCGTAAACTTTGCTGGCAACCTGTTCGAGCAAGCCAATATTGGCCTGTGGATAGGCTTTTTGCTCGTTTGGCCCCCACACCACATAATCGACCCGCTGGCGAGCCAAAACTTCGCGCAGTTGATTGATATCGGTGGCATTGTAAATTGCGCTGATATCGCCTTGGCGTTGCGCCACTTGCTGATTTGCATCAGGCTGTTTGCTGCGCCATAAACCTTCATGCGAGCCGGGCCAAGCTAATAAGGTTGGCCGACCACTCAAGGTTGCTAACTCACCGCCATCTTGATAGCTGCTGCCAGGTGCAGTCGCCAAAACGCTGTTGCTTGGTGTGTTGGCTTCAAGCCAGGCAGCGGCTTTGCGCATTGGCTCGGAAAAGTGTTGGGAACTTTCTACTGCATCAAGCTTCGAGCCACTTGCATCCCACGAGGGCGAAGTTGTAGGGTTAAGCACTGAAATTGGGTAGACTAAGCCGCCAGCCAACAAAAGCCCAAATAATGGCAACCAAATGCCATTCGTCCAGCGTCGCCATTGGGCATTGCTCAACAAGCCCCAAATACTAGCAGCAGCACCAATTCCCAACAGCATCCAAGCCTGATAATAGACCTTGAAAACCGTGTTCATGCGATTATCAAAAATGTCACGCAGATACAGAAAATCGACAACTACAATCAATAAGGCTGCCAAACCAACCACGATCAAGCTAAAGTTTTGCACATCGCGCTGATTGCGTTGCCAAGCTGTTTGCCAACAGATCACGGCAATCGGCAAAAAGACAATCGCCGGAATGCCGGCAATTAAGCCAATCAGCAGCACCGCGCCAGTCATAGCCCATAATTGCCAAACCTTGATCGTGCGGCTGAGCCAAGCAATAATCGGCACTAAGAACAAGCCAAAAATCGCCACTAAATCAGTCCAGCCAGAGTGATCACGGGCGGGAGCCATAATTTTGCCCAAGCTGCCAATAATTGGAATACTGGCAAATGGGTCGGGCACGGTATCGCGGCCTGCAAATGAGCTAAATGTGAGCAGGAACGGCATATACAACAATGCCGCCGCCAAGACCACTAAACCAACTTGACCTGCAAGCTGTAGCCAATCGCGGCGGGTTGGTTGCGGTGTATGCCCACGCCACAAGCCAACCAAACCCAAGGCATACAACACACCAAAGGTCGGGGCATCCCACGAATTGGCTGCATATAAGCCGCCAATCACCAAGCCAGCTATCGCCAATTCAAGCCAATCGTGCTTTGGGAAACGGACCATCGCTGGCCGGACAAAAATCGCCAAGGCCAAAGCAATCGCCAACAACGTCAGCGGAATCGACAAAACATGCGGGTGCATATCGGCAAGATAAAAGCTGAAGAAGGGAAACTCGGTGATAATCTCACGCTGAGACATCCCCATACGTTGCTGATTATCGACAATGATCATGGTTTCTTCGTGATCATCGTAGATTGCACGCGACGATGGCCAAGCTTCAAATTTCTCGCCCATTGGTGGCAAGGTCGAGCTTTTAGAAATGCCAGTATTTTCTGATTTTAGCGTGGCGGGATCAAGCGTGGCTGGCTCAACCCCCTGAATTGCTTGCCACAAGACTGAAACCCGTTGGCTATCGGTTAGTCGATTAACTTCCGCAGAATTGACGATCTTCTGTAAAGCGCCAATTTGGTTGCCTGCAAACAGCACCAATACGCCACCAAACAAACCAAGCGCAGCAATTGCGATTAATCGGAGACGGGATAGCAAATACTCACGCCACCACAAACCCGCCATAGTTGTGACTAAACCAACAATCCCAAGGCTGGCCAAGCCCATAATCGTGGCCAAACCAAGATTAAACGTTTCGCCAAGCGTCGCGCCACTGAGCACGCTCAATACGCTGATCAGCACATAGCCAAAATAATAATAATTAACGCTAAATCCGGCCAACCACAAATCGCTTGGTGGATAGCTTGGACTATTCAGCACAGCGCTAAACAGCATTGATTCCATTGGTTTTTCGGTGCCATGAATCCCTGAGCCAAACATCCCATGGAAGCGCAATTGAATGCCCAGCAAAAAAACCAAAGCAAACAACAACTCATAGGCCAGCCATTGCGGCCAATATTGGCGAATTGCTGCCAACAAACGGGCTTTATCAAAAGGTTGTTGCACAAACCAACCGAGTGTGCCCAAGCCAATTAAGCCCAAGCCAACCGTCACGCCATCGAAGCCCGAAAGATTGAGCATAGCGCCCATCCAAGCGATCCATGCAACAACCAACAAGCCTAGCGCTTTGCTCCATGCCAAGCCCCGCCCTGGCAAATGCCCAAATAGGCGCATACTCAAAGGCAGCGCGAGAGTTCCAATTAAAACGATGCTTAGCCACCAAGCAATCATAACAACTCACTATGGCAGGTTCTTCAAGCGCTCCTGCGCCGAACCTACCCACAAGCCCTCGGGCGGGGCAATACTCAAATAGGTTTCGTATTCGCGGCGAGCTTCGGCGTTATTGCCTTGCAAACGATAGACTTCGGCCAGATGGTAGTGTGGGTCGGCAAATTGGCTATCGGCAATAATCGCTGCACTAAATTGTGCCGCCGCTGCATCAAGTTTGGTGCGGTCAAGCTCGGCCCAAGCAAAATAGCCTTGACCAAGTTTGGTTTGGTTTTGCGGGGTTGGACCAGCATTATAGGCCTGTTCATAGGCCAATACCACTTGATCGTAGCGTTTCAACGAGAGCAATACATCGCCCAAAAGATGGTGCAAGCCAATATCGTTGGGGTGAACATCGGCAGCACGACCCAAAATCGCCGCCGCGCGATCAGCCTGCCCCGCTTGCCACAATTGCTTGCCTGCCTCGAAAGCATAACCAGCATTGTTAGGGTCGCTCTCATACAAGGCTACCGCTGCTTCAACTTGGTTACCCGCCTGATCAACTGGCGTATTCGGCACAACTGGCGCTGGTACAACTCCATCACGCCATTGCATCGCCAATTCGCGTAGTTGCGGTGTAGTTTTATAAATCGTAACACTATTGTTTTGATAAACTTGCTGCACCCCAGCCATGGTTACAAATTTATCAACGCCCATCGGGTCGCGCAAACGCTCAATCTGGCCAACATACACATAATCTACGCCATATTTATTGAGCAACCATTGAGTGCGCAACACATCAAGGCTACTATACATCTCCATCACATCGCGGATGCGTTGATCAACCAATGGGCCAGGCCGTTGCTCACCAGCATGCAAGGCGCTGATCACGGTTGGCAAACCAGTGTTGGCGGTGATCCGTACCCCAAAAGCCCGATAAAATTCTTGCTCCGATTGCAGCAAAATTTCGGTGCCAGTGATGTTTTCGGTGATCCAGCGAATCGCAGTTAAATCGTCGGCCAAATTGACCACACCATTGTTGACGCTATATTCGGCAGTTTGCATATAGGCCAAACCATCGAGGGTCAAGCCTTGCAAGGGTTTATCGAAGCGCATACCAACACGGCTGAGTGTGCCAAAAATTGGGAAGAACAGCGCCAATACCACCCCAACACTAACCGCCGTTTGCCAGCTATATTTGGCAACCCGCGAGTTACGTAAAGCTGAGGCAATATGCGGCAAAAGCAAGGCCGCACTCAACGCCCACAAGACCCAAACTTGATAGCCAAATTTGAAGACTGTGTTCATGCGCTCAGAATCGCCCGGGCCGCCGTCCCACGAGCCTGGCGCAAGGTGATCGCGGATGAAAATCAGCTCAATACCCAAGGCCACCAATCCGCCAACCAAGCCTAGCACAATCGCCCAACGTGCTGAGGGCGAGGCCACACGGTTGATAAAGCGTCGAATTAAGCCCGCCAACAGCAGGCCAATCAGCAAACGCACCGGAATGCCAGCGCTGAAAATTGGTTTGTAAATCGTCGCTAGATCCGGCAAGACCGAAGGCTCAGTAATCGCGCTTTTGGCGGCATCGCTGCGGGTTAAGAAATAGACGATCACGGCGGCGGCGGCCAACCCATAACCAATCAGCCAGCGCCCGCGTGTCGCCTTAACCCAATCCCAGAATGGCGTTGGCTCGGCTCGTTTGAGCGGCAACAACAACCAGGTTGTGATCATCAGCAAAAAGAGGCCATAAATCGCCAACCATGGCACTAAAGCCGTGCCCACCCGAATCGGCCAAACCCCGCCAACCGGAGCTTTGTAGCTGCCCAAGAATGGTGCATACAGCAGCAAACCAAGCGCAACCGTCGCCACGCCCAGCAAACTATAGCCCAGCGTCGCCCACCAACGGCGTTGCGGTGCTTGCCAACCACGCGCCATCAAGCCAACAATCAGCACCAAACCATAGGTTGGCACATCCCAGGCATTGGCTGCCGCCAGCGAACCAACTGCCAAAGCCGCCAAACCAAAGGCGGGCAATTGTCGGCGCAAGCGTCTTCGTCGGCTCACTTCCCACGCCAAGGCCACCACCAGCAAGGTAATTGGCAAAGCAATCAGGTGCGGGTGCAAATCGGCAAAAATCACGCTCCACAGCGGAAATTCATTAATCGTGTTCAGGCCATCGCTAACCGTGACCCGACTTGGCCCCCAGAACCATGGCACGCCGCCAGCTAAGCGCCGCGTGAAGTTTTCGCTTGTGCCATTGGCCATCGCATCGCTGATCATCGCAGCTAAGTTGCTGTCGCCATCGAGCGGAGCACAAGCGGTTTCGCGACCTTCGCCGCCCAACTCGCAGGCCTGCCAAGCTCGCACCACCCCGCCAATTCCGGTTGAGGTGCCAATTGGCAATACGCCTGCTAAATTACCGAGCAAAGCCACCGCAACCAAGGCCATCGCCGCGACTTTGAGCCGCCGCGTAACCACCAAGCCCACTGCCCACGCGCCAATCCCGATCAATGCGCCAACCGTGGCAACCGCCAAATTGAAGCCAATCGCCGAGTTGAGGCCAAAGAGTTTCATCGGCAAGGCCATCAGATACAGGCCATAGTAATAGTAGTTGATCGTGCCTTGCGAATAGAAGGGATCAAGCGGTGGCATATTGGGCGAACGCAGCACCGCATTCAAGAAGCCAAATTCAAAGGGCTTTTCGCCGCCCCAGTAGGGATGCCACAAATCAGGGTTGGCAGCCCGAACCAAGGTCCAGACCGCAAATAAGCTGATAAACAGCACTTCGCTGATGATAATTGCTCGCCGTTGTTGCCGCCACGCTTGGCGAATGCGTTGAGCTGCGCCAAAATACCAAGCCGCCAGCGCCAACGCCGCCAACATTGCCAAACCAACAATCACGCTCAGTCGCGTCCATTGCCAAAAGCCCAAGCTGGTTGGCAACCAAATCAGCCAACCAAGCAGCAAAATACCCGCGATTTTGCTGGCGCTCCAAGCCGCTGCCAACGACGAACGCAAGGCTTGCGCCACAATCGGAAAAGCCAACAAACCGACAACTTCAAAAAACAGCAACCACAACAGCACTGCCGCCGCTTGATTTTGGTTAATCCAAGCCCAATCGGCGAAGCCATCGACCCGTGGGGTTTCGACTTTATTGTCAACCGTCGCTTGGGGCAAGGGCTTTTCGGCCATGCTAATTGCCGCAACTGGATTATCGGGCGGAATACCTGGCAACTCGACTGGTGGCAAGGCGGTTGGCGCTGGCACTTTCGCATCAGTGCGCAGGTAGATTTGGGTTGTGCCGCTATCATAAGCCACGCGCCAGCGCCCCGAAGCTTTGAGTTGCTCGAAAACTGGCAACAAATCGCCATAGACTGCTCGTTCCAAGCCACCAAGGTAAATCACGCTCACGCCATAGCGATCAAGGTAATTTTGGGCGGTATTAGGGTCAAACGCGGTATAAATTTGCTGAATGATATTTTTGCGGTTGGCGATAATGCCTGCTGCTTCGGCGGGCGCACGTTGCTGATTCTGATGCCCATCCCAACCAATCAAGGTTGGCAGGCCAGTCCATGTCGCAATTCGGCTGTTCCAACGATAGGCTGAGGTACTGGCTTCGAGCACGGTTGGCGTGCCCTCAATGTTCGCTCGCATCCAACGAATTGCCGCCGCATCATCTTTAATCGCAATTTCGCGATTTTCGACCCACGTCGCGCCTTCCATCCAAGCCATGCCATCAAGCCCACGCGGCGCGTCGGCCACATAGCGATCCGCAACCTTGGCTTGGGTGGCAGTAATTGGATAGACCAAAGCACCCAGCACCAACAAACTGGTAACGGTTGCCCACGAAATGCGCAACGGAGCTGCCAATGCCGAACGTACAACGCTACGGAAGGCGCTCAAGGTCAATGGCACAACGCTGGCAGCAGCCAACGCCAAGAGTGCCCAGGCTTCGTAGCCAAACTTAAAGACCACATTCATGCGGCCAGCACCAGGCAGCACAATCGTTTCGGTCAAGAGCAAGAGCAAAATGCCAGCACTGGTCAAGGCCAACGGCACAACTTCGCGCCGTCGGGTGCGGCCAGCCAAGGCGCTCCACAACAGGGCAATACTCCATGCCGTCAAGGGCAAAAGAATCACGATCGATGCCGCGCGTTGGGCAATTGCCTGTTTGAATAAATTATTAATCAACAGCGCAATTTTACTTGGCTCAACGCTCATATCGAGCAGGGTCACGCGATCTTGCAGCAAACTAATCACGGCCATCCAAATCAGAGTTGAGCCAACTCCAATCAAGGTGCTGCGAATGCCCCAAATCCGTCGCGCGAGCAGCAGCATCCATGGAATCAAAATCCAGAACCACAGGCCATAGAGCACGGTAAATTCGCGAATGCTCATGCGTTGGTCGTTAGTCAGCAATTGGGGTTTGCCATAATCGCCGGTTGCTAAATAGCGGTTGAATGGCGACCAAACCACGGTCATCGCCACAAACAGGGCAATTGGCGGGAGCACAATCCACAGCCAACGCTTGGGCCAAGCCACAGTGCGGCTTTGTTGCCAGCCGACCACCAACAAGGCAACAGCGGATAATGCGAGGCTCAACGGATAATCCCAAACATTGGTGGCTTTGAGTGCGCCGACCAAAATGCCTAGCGCTATGCTCCAACCAGCCAACGCTCGGCCTGAAATCGTTGGTGCTTTGTACAAGCCAACTAAGCCGAGCAATAGCAAGACGAGCAGTGAAAGCCCAATAATGTGGGCATGCAGATCACCATATAAAAATGAGAAGAAGGGGAATTCGCTGATTGTGCTGGGCGGAATTACTCGCGTGGCGTTCCAATACGGCCATTCGGGGCGCAAATTGAACGATTCGCCATCGAGCCGTTTAGCAAAGCCCGCAGCGGCATCAGCCACGGGCGAACCACCCTCAAGCCAAATGCCTTGGCTCGATTGTTCAGGATTCGACCAACTCAATTCGCTATTGCCCAAAACCCGCGCACTGTTGAAATAGAAGACAGGCTGAACTAAATTGCCCAAGAGCATCAAGGCTACCGCAGCGCCAACTGCCGTAAAACAAGCACGGCGTTCGATTTTTTTGGCAGCCCGCCCAAGCGTTGAAAGCAAATTATAGCCAAAACTACCACTTAATTGGGCCGTCATTGCAAACAAGCTGATTAATGCTAGATTAAAGCCAACCTCAGGCCGAATCGCCAACAATTTCATTGGCGTGCCCATCAGCACATAGCCCCAATAGTAGTAATTCATATAGCCGCCCGCAAACCATGGGTCATACGGCGGGAATTGCACCGATTTGAGCGTGGCCGTGAGGTAGGCCAAATTCATGGGCTTTTCGCCGCCCATGCCTGGATGCCACAAATCGGGGTTGAGATAGCGAATGGTTAGCAAAATTGCAAAGCCAGCTAAATAAATCGCTTGCGAGGTGAGAATTGCCGCGCGGCGGGTTTGCCACCACAAGCGTAACTCATGGCGCGAACGTAGCAAACTGAGGCTGCCCAACGCCACCAATACCAGATATACTCCGGCGATCCAGAAGCGATTGAACGACCACCAATGCCAAGCCGCTGGGAGCCACGCGATCAAAGCGAGGGCAAATAAGCCGACTAGCCGTGCCATGCCCAAACCGCGATCAGGCAACGGCAATTTCAAGCGCCAGAGCAAGCCAAACGCTGCTAAACCCAAGAGTTCAAGCGCCAGCACCCAAAAGATCAATGGAGCACTATTAGCAACCCCTTCAAAAACCCAAGCCCATGAGCCAGAAGTCAACTGTTCGCGCCATTCGGCCACAGTTTGCTGAAGCATGGTTGGCATGGGCGTGGCAACTTTGGGCCGTAGTTTATAAATTTCATCAACATTCACATCGGCCAAAATTTGCTGCCGTGCCGCGTCAATATTCCAGCGTTCAGTGCGCTTCCAAATCGTCACCCGCGGATGATCGTAGACGCTCCAATCTTCGGTGGCGTGATCATCGGCAATCCGAATGCCCAAAAATGAGGGGTAGGATGTGAAATCGGCAACTTTTTCATAGCCCAGCGTGCCATCAAAAATGCCTTTGAAGAAATTGAGCGTGGCCGGAAAACGCATCGGCAATTGATCAAGCGAATCGTAGGCACGATTTGAGGTAAAAGCCAAATAGTTGGCTTGGTTGGCAACTTGCAGAATTTGCTCAATCGAGCCAGCATCATTTTCATTAACAATTGGCAATTGGATATCAGTCCAGATCCAATTTTCCATGCCTGGAATGCCAATATCCCACGAATCTGAGGTGTGGGTGCTGCCTGGAGGAATGTTGGCGTGTGCCCATGCTGAGGCCTGAGTGCGGGTATGTGGGCGATCATAAATGCGGCTAAAACCCCAGCCCCAAAGCAGGGTTACAATCGCCACCATGCTGGTTAGGCCAACTGCTAAGCCATGCAACGGCACTTTGCGGAAGAGCAATGGTGTGCCTTCGCGCCGCGCCCAATCGACCAAGCTAATCAAGCCCCATGCCGCAAATAAAATCAATGGGCCATAAATCGGCAGCAAATAGCGCATCGGCTTGATCATTAAGCCGCCCTGCCAGAAGAAGTAAATTCCTGTCCAGAGCCAGATTGGCAAAAGCCCCAACAAGCGCTGACGCGATTCTGAGCGCCACAGCGCAATCCCAAAGGCTAGCCAGCCCAGCCAAGCCGCCACACCCAAAGGTACGCCCATGCCCCAACGAATCATGTTGGTCAATTCGTAGGTGTAGTTGCTACGGCCTGCCCATTGATGTGATGATGGGGCATCGACCTCGCCCGATGATGTTGCACTAGCATTCGCAATTGCATTGACAAAGCGTTCTTCAAACCAAAAACCATTGAAGGCATCGGGCATGCTAAATCGCAGGGTGAACCACATTACTAAAAAGGCGAGGACAGCAAATGGCAAGGCATAAATGCCGCTCCACAAGAGCCGTTGAAAGATTGCTGCTGGCGAATGATCACCGCGCAAATAAGCCGGATTATGCCAATAGGCCACCATCGCGGCAATTGCAATAACCCCGCCAAGTGGCGCAAGCGTGATTTTGCAGGAGACGGCCAAAGCCAACGCTGCGCCAGCAAATATGGTGTTGAGCAGGGAACTCCACCAGCGCCGCGATTGAGCTAAACGAGTGCTAGCATATAAAGTCAACAGGCCATACATCGCCGCCTGACCATCGACCACAAAAAAGTGCGCATGTTGAATCAGTGCTGGCGACCAAGCAAAACAAAAACCCGCCAACAAGCCAATCCGGCGGCTGTTGAGCGTGCGGCCCAGCAAAAACAAGATGACGATTGAAATCAAATCGGCAATTGAGGAAACACTACGGCCAACTACAGCAATTGTGCGGCTGGTCAGTTGGTCTGGTTCAATTTCAGGGTAGAATTTTTCGGTTAAGTAGCGCACGGTTGCCACAGGCAATGAGCCATAGACATAGCCACGATCGACAGTACGCGGGTTGAGTGAGTTACAGCCGCTGGTTGCAGTAGGGCGTTGTTTGCTAACATCAGGTTCTTCAGGGTTACGCGCATTTTTGAGTTGGGCCACACCCTGATCGTTCAGCACAATTTCGCATTCAGTGGTGAGATAACTCCAAAACGAATCGGGCACGCGCAAATTGGGCGTGATCGCATCCTTTAAATAATACTCATCGGGGTGGATCAACGGGGCATAGCCATCCCAATCGGCTCGATGAATCGAGCGAACGCCCCAAGCCATCCAGAGAATACCCAACAAGCAGAGCAAACTGATCAAATCGGGGAAGCGTCGCCCCAAGGCACGCAGCGCAGCGAAACGTGGCATAGTTATCACCCTGAACTCAACAACGGGCGAATTATAGCGCAAAATTGGCTTGCATGGGGAAACGGGTAAAGGCAAAAGGCAAAAATCAAAAGAGTAAGCGTTTAACGCAGAGGCGCAGAGCAGAGGATGGCTTTAGGCTATCGGGGATTGTTCCAATAGCTCATAGTCAATAGCTGTAATGGTTCATTAGGTTGGCAACCAGTGCTCGTTCCCTCACCCCCAACCCC
>NZ_DOPT01000073.1:34678-39689 GCF_003512625.1 Herpetosiphon sp.
CCCACGGCGGTGGGCGAGGGGCGTTCTACCCATTCATGATTAAGGGTTACCCATCGCCTGCTGGGCGGGAGAGGGGGTCAGGGGGTGAGGGGAAAGACGCTCTTGGACTTTCTTATTCCAAGCATCCAACTCACCCAACATTCGTGCCCTTCGTGTCCTTCGCGGTTAAATCGCATCCTCTATCCTTCGCCTCTCTGCACTAAAGACCGAAACCGCGAAGAACGCGAAGAGCGCTAAGTTTAGTTACTATTTTTTTTGTGATTATAAACATTCCAAGCATCCAACTCACCCAACATTCGTGCCCTTCGTGTCCTTCGTGGATCGAAACTCTCACGCCCCGAACTCTATGCATAAATATACTCATAGCACACCAAGGTCAGATCATCGCGGGTAATCATGCTAACGGGGCCACTCGGCTCAAGATTGCTGCGACCTTGGGTTTGGTAAAGTTCGCGTAGCACCTCAAGCAGCGCAAGCAAATCGTTGTCGGCGTTGTAGCGATTGAGCGTTTTACGCAAACGTTGCACGACCGCGCCAACTTGGGGTTCTTTGAGCATTTTGCGCAATTCGCGCACTTCGCCGCGATCAACGCCAGGCTGTGCAAGATTGTTGTGGAGCAATTGGGCGATCACGTTTTGTTCCGGTGCAACGATTTTATCGACCACCGTCGCCGTGACTTGTTGCTGAACATCGCGCAAAATGCTGTTGAGAATGGTGTCGTGGATGGCGAAAATATCAACTTCGCTATAGGGCGGGGCAAAGCGTGGCGTATCTGGGCTACAGGCAATCAGCTGCATAATGGTGTAGCGATTATCGGTAATCGTTTGTTTTTCAAGGTCGTAGTAGCGCCAAAAATGGGCGGTGCTGCCATCACGCGGCGCAGTGAAATAGAAAAACAGGCCTTTGGCATTACGTCGCTCAATCCCCGAATGAATCCCATCATCAAGGTCGGTCAGCCAGCGTTGGGCATCGGTCGCCAGCACATTTTGCAATTCGGCAAATAATGATTCGCTGCTCGCTAGCTCCAAAAATGATTCTTGTTCCTCGATCACGCTATGATCTTCGTCGGCGATGCGCTTGAGCGTGTTGAAATCGCGCGGCGTAACGACTTCGCCCAACACGCTAGCATCTAAAAAGCCCGTTTGGTTGATCAAATCGATTTTGCTGGTCAGGCTGCGCACCAAGCCCAGCAAAGCTTCGAGTTCGCGCTCAGGAAACATATTGTACACATGCAGCAGATCGAAATTCGAGCCAAGCCGATCGATCCGGCCTGCCCGTTGGACCATGCGCGTCGGGTTCCAGTGCAAATCGTAGTTGAGCAAATGGCCGCAATCTTGCAAATTATGGCCCTCGGAAAGCACATCGGTGGCGATCAAAATTTGTACTTCGTCGCTTGTGCCAACCAATTCGGGTTGGTTGCTGGCGCGTGGCGCAAAATGGCTCACAATTCGCGTCCGATCGGTCGTTTTGACGCTGCTATCAATGCGCCGAATTGTTGGATTGCCAAGCGTGGCCAGCCATTCAGCATTGCTTGCCTCAGTCAAGGCTTGATAGACATAGCGGGCTGTATCTTTGTAATAGGTAAAAATCACCACTTTGCAGCCGTTGAGTTGGCTGGCAAGTAGGCTTTGCAATTGCAGCAATTTGGCATCGTGGCTGGCTTGAATGTGTTTAATCGCATGCCAAATTTCGTTCAGCGCATCAATATCTGCTTGCAAAGCCCGATGCAAACGCCGCCGATCGTATTTACTGGCCTCAAGTTTGGGCAGTTTGGCAATAATCAGGCTGGCGGCGGCATGCTCATCAAGCGCCGAGGCCTGCGAACTGGGCGTGCTATCGTCGCTATCTTCTTCGTCGGCTTCGAGCAAGCGCATGGCCTGCTGAAACGACACCGAATCGAGCACAATCCCATCTTGCACATATTCGGCAAAGGTTTTGACAAAGGCCAACGAACGGCGAATTGAAATGCGAAAGGCTTCGATACTCGATTCGAGCCGCTTGAGAAAGCGACTTTTGAAAATACCCACCAGCGCTGCTTGTCGCCCCAGCTCAAATTCATCTTGGTCGCTGGGGCGCAGTTTGTAGGCCTCAAGGTTGTAGTGAGCGAGATGTAGGCCTTCGATTGAACCAATAATATTTTGATATAAGCCACTGTAGGCCGCTTGTAAATCGTATTCGACGCTGTGCAGTTGGCGGGTTGGCCAGCGAATTGGCTCGCCATGAATCAGCGCTTCGGGGTAGGCTCGCCGAATAAATTGGCGCGTGCGGCGAATCACCACTTCTTCGAGCAGGTTAAAGATGCGAATCGAACCAGCTTCCAACGATTCGCACCGCGCTGCCAAGAAATATTTGTATAAATCGCCGATGCCAGCCGAAGCAAAGTAGCTGCGGTCGTTGCCGGTAAACAGATTAATTTGGTTGTATAAATCGAAAATATTGTTGTTAATGGGGGTGGCGGTCAGCAAAATCAGCTTTTTGCGGCTACCGCTGCGCCCGCGTCGCCCATTGGCCGCCAGTAAAAGCTCAAGTTGTTGGTAGCGTTTGGCGCGTTTGTTGCGAAAGTTGTGGGCTTCATCGACCAAAATCAGATCAACATCGAAAAACTCGCGGCCATCAAATTCGTCGAGGCCCAACCGTTCTTGGGTCAGCACTTGGGCGGCGATCGTGGCGCTGTGCAATTCACGCTCCCACATGCCACGCAGCGAGGCCGGACAAATCACCAAGGCTTTTTGGCGCTGATGGTAGGCGTAATCTTCCAGCAGTTTTTTGCCAATCCAAGTTTTGCCCAAGCCCACCGAGTCGGCGACAATCGCGCCATCGTATTGGGCTAAAATGCGCCGCGCCTTGCGCACTGCATCTTCTTGAAATTCGGCTAGCTCAACCGCCGAACGGGTGGCTGGTTGTTGGTCGCGCTCAGCTAAATCATCTTTAAAATAGGTATACAGCGCTTTCATGTAAATTTCGTAGGGGCTATATTCGCGCCCGCCAAATTTGGAGTTTTCCAACAGTTCGATCAATTGTTCTTTATAATCAAGCGCATGCTGCCATTGTTGCTCATACCAACGCGAAAGATCGAGAATAGCTCGCGTGCCAATTTCGCTTTTGAGCATGCGTTCATGTTCAAGTTCAAGCGGCGCAGCACTCAGTTGGGCGGCATGCTGGGCAACCGTAGCTTTAGCTTCAGCATCATCAAGCTCAGCGTCGGTGAGCAGGGTTTTGTGCACCAAATTTAGTTCATGATTGCTGACCAAGCCTGGCCCAGTGAAATTGCTGCTGCCCACAATGCCAACAATCGGCGTGAGCGGATCAAACACATTGGCAGCGGGCAAGCGACCATACAATAAATAGCATTTGGCATGCAAAAATGCGCGGCGGCCTTTTTCGCCAGCCAACAAGCCCGTATACAAACGCACCTCAACCTCGTCGCGGCGCAAAAAGCGAATCAGCTGTTCGACTAAGCGCAAGGTGCGTTCAGTAAAGGCTTCGGCGTTCAGTTCATGGCGCAAAAACGCGCTCGAATCGGGTCGCATACCCAAATCATCAGCTGCCACTGGTTTATCGCCCAGCAGTAAACGCACTTGGCCTGTGGTTTCCAGCTCGTGGCGCAGCTGTTCAAAGCCGCGAATGCTGAAATAGGCCGTGGCAATATCTAGCGATTGGTCGCTCGCTCGGCTCAGTAAGTAGCGCAGCACGTCGGCGAGGCGCTGCTCAATATTATCAATCACATAGGGAATTTGCATGAGCTTACCTTTTGTATGATTTACGAAGGCTATTGGTGTTACGTTCCCTCACCCCAACCCCTCTCCCACTGCGGCGGGCGAGGGGCATTCCAATGATCATGATTCGGGTGCTTCCCCCTCGCTCGCTTGCGGGAGAGGGGGCTAGGGGGTGAGGGCATCGCCTAAATCCGCAATAGCTCGAAGGCCCATTCGCGCAGTTGCTCGGCCTCGCTGCGTGGAATAACTTCGTCGTGGGCGGCTTTGTTGCGCAATTTGAGCATGGCTTGGTTGTTCAGCACTTCAACCAAACCGCCAGCCCCAAACACATTGCGGTTGCCAAAACGCTGGCTCACAAAACTGCGCAAGGCTTGCTCTTTGTTGCTGCGCAAGATAATCGGGTAGTTGCCCAAGGTTAGGTGACGCTTGCCCAGCATAAATTCGGCTAAAAAGTCGTTGCGGCATTCGTTGGCTCCATAGCCCGATTCGTCGCGAAAGGGCTTGAAGATTGCTTCATGCAGCAGGGTTTCGACCGCTTTGGTGAAGGGGATTACGCCGATCGAGAAATCCATGGTTTCGTCGTCGGTCAGCAGGCTATATTCGCCAGTCCGTAAAAATGTGGGAATATCGGGCGGGAGGTTGCGCCAATCGGGCAGCGCAGCATCAAGCGTCGCTTCAATGCTGATCGGCTCGACCCGTTCGAAGAAGCGTTCAGCTGCTGGCAGAATTTCTTCGGCAATTTTGTCAATTACGGCATCGGTTTGTTCGTCGCTGGTCGCTGCGCCCAATTCTTTGAGTACGTTGGCTTTGGCTTCGCTCAGGGCTTGCTCATATTGCGGGCGTTCGATCAGCTCAATCTCGGCGGCGCTCAAGCCATACAAACGATAGACAATTTTGTCGATCAAGGCATCAGTGCGGGCTAAATCGGCCTTGATTGGCAGTAATTCATCGAGCGATTGGCGGTAGGCTTGGGCAATGCTGGCTTCGATTTCGCTGAGATTGGCGGCAAAACGATTGCGGTTTTGTTGCAGCCGATACCAGAAGTCGCTCCAACTGACGGCGCGTTGGCCTTTTTGGTAGTCGCCAAGGTAGCCTTGGATGATCGTTTTGCCCGTCAGGCTGTCGAGGCCAGTTTCGCCTTTTTTGGGCTGAATCCGTAGTTGGCTTTCGAGCCAATTCAAGAAGCGCTTGCTGGCTTGTTGCTTGGCTTTGTTCAGCTCGATCATTTGTTGGGCGAGGTAGGCTAATAGATCGTGGACAACATCGCCATAGCGGATTGGATTGGATTGGATTGG
>NZ_DOPT01000010.1:0-6294 GCF_003512625.1 Herpetosiphon sp.
TTGGCGATTTATGAAGCGGTGTTGGGGGCCGATCATCCCGATACCCAGTTTATTCGTGCGAATCTCGTCTCTTTACAAGCCACCATGACGGCAGACGACCATCTGTAGGAATGATACCACCGTAGGTTATGGCAAAACACGTATTGCCGTGATGGAATACTCGTACCTGAACAATGAGCCAGAGGAACGATCGGCTACAAAGGAGCCATATACGCTAAGCCATTGCCTTGGTAACACATACCGATCGTTCACCATGGCAGTATTGCCCAAGAATATGTAGCTTCCCCATCATCGTTGATACGTTTTTATGCCATTACAGTGGTATAAAAACGCTCTGCCAACACAAGTGATCAGTATAGGTTACCCACCTATTGACTTAGTGTGCATGAACACATTCCTACACTAGGGTTTCTTGGTTCGCATACGTTGCACAAATCAGTACCTAGAATTAATAAAATTTAATCACAATCCATCATCGTACAAGATACTGGAATTAACGAAAAGATTGATTATCTGAGCAATCAATTCCAGCAGTAACAGCTGACTAACTAACACTTTGCTGCGACCCGCTCAGGCTGAAACGGATGGAGCGTGAGGTTCCATTTCGGGATATCGGCAAGGCTCAATGCTCGCCGGAGCCAACGCCATCCTAGCTGAAACACACTGAGTTGACGCTGATAGCCTGGATCGACGTGGGCACGTTGCTCATCCTTGAGTACGCGTTCCCCCAGTTCATACATCCAGAGCGTTGCCACGGCGATCGCCAATAGCAGCCGATCAAGCCGCTGCGGATCGCGCAGGCGACTGGCATCCAAATCAAATCCGCCCGATTTGTCATCGCGGAAGCTCTCTTCGATATGCATACGGCGCAAATAATGGTTCAGAATCCATTTGCTCGGCTCTCGGTTGGTTATTACCGCACATCGTTCCGCAGGCTTGGTTTTCGTGGCACGTGTCCACGTAATGGCGATAGTACAGCGCCATTCTCCGTCTTGGGTGAGCAAAACATTGCGCAGATAGACGGACTTGCCGGGCTTTACTGCCATAGTGTTGATCGCCATCCATGGGCCATCATCCCAGCGAATGGTCGTTGTATTTGCGATCCGAATGATGTAATCCCAGCCGCGGCGCTGGCAGCTTGCAGCCCATGCCCAATCGCGAAAGCCCCGATCCGCAAGAAACGTCACACGACGGGTTCCGATCAGAAGTTGTTGTACCCGATTAAGCATCCGCTGACATGACTCCACGGAGACGTTCCCGTGATGGCTCATGACCTGCCACGCGAGAGGGATTGCCCGATAACAGTGGGATAAGGACAGGCGAACCATCTGGAGTTTGTCGTGATTGACGTAGCACCCGTCAATCATGATAGTGATGTCGCGATTGCGCCAAGCCGTGAGCACATGGGTAATGAGCGGACGATAGAGAAACTGGGTATCAAGCCACGGATTGGCGAGCCAGCGCCGAATGCGTGCGATTCGCCCAGCGGCCTCAGCATCGCTCGCCAGATGGAGCGCCACAGCGCTAAGATGGACGGATCGCGCATGGAGTAAGCCGACAATGACCCAAGCCCAGGTCGCCAGTCGCCGTGCATGGAGGGTTGGATGAAACTGGTGCAACGTCGTCCAAACCCGCGTGTATAATTCATGACTGCTCCCCATGATGATCACCTTTCTTTGAAGCATAAGCACTCCAAAGTATGGCATGATTGTGGGGAGCAGCAAAGTGTTAGTTAGTCAGGTCAATTGATATGACAGAACATCGGATTGAGAGCCTCATAAAGAGCGCTATTGCGATGGCAACCATTAGAAACTTCGAGCAATCGATTGCAATTGTCCAATCTCTTGAAGAAGAATCACAATCCATTGCGCTTCATCGTATTGCCATAGCCCTCACAAAAATAGGAGATATCGATCAAGCTTTGATTTTTACCCAGTTTATCCTTGATGAGTTTATCCGTGTTAATACATGGATTAGAATGGTGGCTATTACGACCGAAAATAAGAACCATCAGAAAGCCCGCGAAGTACTTTATAGCACAATAGAACAAGTATCATTAATGAACACCACTGATGACGTTCTTTCGCGACTTGCGAATAGTGCTTCATTACTTGGACAACTTGATCAAGCATTTGCCATAGCCCAGTCGATCAGTGATACTGCGCAGCGAGTGAAAATCCTTGCGACACTTATTCAAACTTATGATCCCACTCCTGAGCGGACACTTTCAATTATTCAATCAGAATGGTATCAGGTAAAACACGATAGCAGGTTATGGGATTTTTTGCCCTTAGCTATCCCCTTGTTAGACCAATATCCATGGCTTGGAATCGCTATTCTAGAAAACGAGAAGTGGGTAAAACAACAACAAGTATGGTTAGTATAATGCTCAGCATTTTACTAAGACCTAGGTTATGATTTCGGGCATAGAGTACTGATTTGCTCTGCAAGTCTTGATTTTGAGAATTGGATTGCATAGACATCAGTATTATATTTATTTTCCTTTCGCTGTGACGAGTATCTCTTGGAGAACCCAATAATGATAACTCCAGATGTGTTTAAAGATGCCCTTTTAACACAAGATTATGAGACGATGCGTTTCGCTATTGCTACGGGATTTGATGTCAATACCGTTTGGCAGCTAGGACGGCCTTCATTTCTTCAAATCGCGCAAACTATGAACGATATGGAAAGCTTGAGAATCCTGTATGAGGCTGGTGCAGTGCCAGATACGCCATGGTTAGAAAATCTTTTTAAGGACTTTTCTCGTGGCGTTATTCGCACCCATGATGGATCAGCTCACAACCCGTGTCTTCAACCAGGTATCCGCGATCTTACTGAAAACTTCACGGTTTTAAGTCTTGAATACGAGAGGGGGATATGTCATTTTTCGCGTGGCATGCACACGATAGAAATTACCCTAAAACCGTTTATACTTGATGGCGAATGTGTTCAAACATCGATACAAGCTGATCGGATTGCCTTACCTCCGTCGCTTGACGATCTTTTAGGGCAACGTTTTATCTTTCCCCGCAATCCTGATGCGGGATATATCGATGCATCACTCTATCTTCGTCAAGCACATAATCCTGTTTATATTAGCTCAATTCTCTTTAAGAACTTTGTCCATGATAAACGTCAGATAGAGGTCGTTATGCAAATGATGTTTGATTTTGAAGAGGAAATGATCGGGTTTGCGAATGAAGCATTAACGCTCGAGATAGCATTGTTTTTAGAGGGTTGGGAATAATCATTCGATAGGACGTGATCCTGAATGGAGAGACCAGTATAGTATCACCTCTACGGGAAAGCAACCCATCGATGACATAGCAAAAACCACGCACGTTTACGCCAAAATTTCGCTAAATGGAATCATTATTGGAATAACATAAACACATCTCAATAATGATAAAAAATCGATGAATCCTTGGGTACTACTGCCATGCGCAAGGATCGGTATGTATTACCAAGGAAATATGTGCACCAACGATTAAATCGTGACCACATCAAATACATCTCGTGTAAGAAGGTAAGTGGATTATAGTACTATAATCCACTTACCTTCTTATTTGCTACGGTAATATACCAAACCATCTAATCATAGAAACCCCTCCTGTATGTGCTACATCTCCATGTAAATCGGTTGGTACTAACTGCATCGTTGTTCTATCTTGGTGATGATGCCACGTATAACCAGAGGGTCTTACTGTATAACCTGCGGCTTGATCTGCTTTGGCAAAGTCGCTCCCACGATTTCCTCTCATATCAATTTGGACATCCTTAATAGAATATGCTGAGAAATCAGGATACCCTTGGGCATCGAAGGGAACACCGTTTGGATACCGTGCTCTTACGTTAGGATCTTTTGGATAGTAGGTTGTGCCAGCATACGCACTGTTTCTAGGCTTCGGGCACTTGGCGTTATGCACCAGCCACTGGTCATCCCCGACAAAGAAGGTATGCGCGTCCGCCACGGTAAGGTTATACATCGTCTGCGGCATGTTCCGCGCAATGCTGATTTGCACGTATCCCCATGTGCCACTCGCCGTGCGAATCGCAGCACCTGGTTCGAGATCGCCAGCAGGAACCCAGCCCATTCCGCGCACATAGAAGGGATGCTCGGGTGTCGTGGTGATGGTCTCTCCGTCAATCGTCAGATCCAGCACGACCGGATCGTCGTGGATCAGGAGAGCGGTGATGCTGTATGATCCGGTGGTTTGGGTCGTCTCGTCGTAGCCCAGCACCGTATCGCCTTCGCGTAAGCGGGCAATCGGCTGCGGCCCATCCGGCGTGGCCACGGGCGTATCGGGGGTAAAGGAACAGGCACCATCCGCCAGATCATCAAGATAGCGCAAGTCGTCGGCATAGCCTGCTCCCCCACGGAAGCGTGCGAGGTCATCAACCATGCCTGCTCCGCCGAAGCCACCCCCAACCGCCATGCCACCCACATCCCAAACGCAGTCGGCTAACGCTTCGTAGTTGTAACAGAACGTCCCTTGGAGACAATTCTGCGACATCGATCCCACCGACCCCGGGATCGCCAATAACGTCCCAACCGGGTCGGTCGCAAAGGCAATCGTCCCATGGATGGCATCACCCGGCAAGTTTTCAATGCGCTTGCCGAACCGTTTGAGCATTGTCATCAGATCATCGCCACTTTTCGATTTGGGGAAGTCAAAGTAATCACCCAAGGAGCATTGATCCTCGGGATCGCCAAGGATGATCTGACATGGCTCCCATGACCCATCGGGTTGCAACCCCTTCCGATGACCCGTTGGATCGGTCCACGTGGCCGGGTTGTTATCCACATAGGCATAGCGATGTAACGAAGCCGGAGCCATGCTGCTGCCTGCATCGGTATCGCGTTGGATGAAGCGTCCCATGGTCGGCAGATAGTGGCGTGCTCGCAGATACACGAGGCCATCGAGCGGGTTCGTCCATTCCCCCGTAAAGCCAAAGGCACTCGTCGCACTGCCGCTGTGGGCCACTGGCACCCCATCGACCGTAAAGGCTTGGCTGAACAGGGTTGTTCCGCTCGGGGTGATCCCCTGCCGCACACTACCCACCAGATCGGTCAGCAAGGTGCTGACTTGCCCGCCACTGGTTTGATGCACCAACCCTGCGGGATCGCGGGCCACGCGGGTCGTGCCGTTCGCGGTCACTGTCCCCAGCACCTGGGGCAACCCTGCCGCTTCATCCAAGACCAGATCCTGTACCTGCCCATTGGTCGTCACCCGCACGAGATTACCCCAGCCATCATAGCCATAGGTCGTCGTGCCTGCACTGGTTGTACTGCTGGTCACCCGATTCGCCGCGTCATAGGTGTAGGTCGCCTCGGGGGTCGTTGTCAGGTTGCCATTGGCATCATGGGTATAGCCGCTGGTCGTCAGGCGATTGGCGGCATCATAGCTGAAGCTGAATGGGGTTTGCCCCGTGGTTGCCACATTGGTGCGATTGCCCACCGCGTCATGGGTATACGTCGTGCTGGCCTGTGGTTCCGTAGCCTGCACCATGCGATCCGTCGCATCGTAGGTCAGGGTCGTCGTGCCATTGGCATCGGTAAGGCTGGTACGATTCCCCACCGCATCCACCGTGCTGCCAAAGTTGGCGAGGGTCGTGCCGTTCTGGGCATAGTGGGTGGCCAGCACGCGCCCTGCCGCATCATAGGTGGGGGTCACGCTGAGGCCACTGCCGCTGGTTGCGGTCGCCATCTGCCCCCGTGCGCCATAGGCATAGGTCGTGGTGGAACCACCCCACGGTTGCAGACTCGCGACCCGTCCAGCGGCATCGGGAGTCGCCGTCACGCTGCCCGTACCCCAATAGTCGGTGTTGGTGCGGAACGAGGCGGCATCATAGGTATAGCCCACCGTGCGCCCATCGCGCGTCCGTTCGCGCAGCCGATTCAGCCCATCATAGCGATAGGTGGTCGTCCCCAGACCATCCTGCATCGTCGTGACATTGCCATTCGCGTCATGGGTATAGCTGACATCCGCTGTCCCACTGGGATAGTCAATATCGGTCAGGAAGCCATCAACGCTATAGCCATAGCTGGTGGTGCGATTGGCCATATCGATCTGCGCCGCCAGCCGTCCATCCGCCCGATACTGCCAGCGCTGGGTGCGGCCTGCCTCATGTTCCATGATCCGGCGACCGAGCGCATCATACTCCCACGCAAGCGTATTCCCGCGCGGGTCGGTAATGCCCGTCTGGTTGCCCCGCTGGTCGTAGGTCATCGTCCAGGTTTCGGTCAGGGCATTGGTCGTTGCCGTCATCCAGCCAAGCGCATTGGTTTGA
>NZ_DOPT01000010.1:6353-7298 GCF_003512625.1 Herpetosiphon sp.
CGCATTGGTTTGATAGCGCGTGGTGTGCCCATTCGGGTCAACCACGGCATGCAGATCCCAACTATTACTCGCACCTGGTTCGGTATAGCGATAGCGGGTCGTCAGGGCCATGCCGTCGGGATCGACCACCGTGGTCAACACCCGCCCAGCAGCATCGTAGCTGGTCGTCGTGGTGATCGCCGTACTGGGGTCGTGTGCTCCCACCACGGTCGCAATGGGTCGTCCAAGCGCATCATAGGTATAGTGGGTCTGTTCCCCGGTTGGCAGTTCCGTCCATGCCAGGTGATCCCGATCCGTATAGTGGAACGTCGTCACCTGCTGACGCGGATCACGCACACGAACCACCCGACCCCAGCCATCATAGGTGGTGGTGGTGCTGGCTGCGACCGCTGAATAGCCCGCAACGGCAGTGGTGTTAACCGTCACCGTTTCTGGTTGGCGCAATGCCGTATAGGTATAGGTCGTGATACTGCCCCGCGCATCGGTTTCACTCAGGACTTGGCCATCAGTGGTATAGTCCCGTTGCATCAGCTGACCACTCGGGGATTGGACAGCGGCCAGCCACCCTTCGGGGGTATAGGTCATGACCGTCGTGTGCTGCATGGCATCGGTTACTGCAACCAGATCCCCCACCGCATCATAGGTATAGGTCGTGGTCTCGCCCAGCGCATTCGTCACGCTGATGGGCACACTGGCCACTGGACTGAGCGATGCATAGCCATAGGTCGTGACCGCTGGCGGACGATTCGCCCCTTGGGCCGTGCTTTCGCGCACCACGCGGCCATGCAGGTCATAGGTGACGGTCGTTAAGATTGCCCGACCGTGCACATCGACGACTTCGGCAATCGGTTGGTTGTCGGCATTGTAGACCCGGGTCGTCACCATGCCCCGTTCGTCGCGTTCCTGCACCCGATTACCCACCGCATCATACCAATACTGGCGGGC